>CALAEY010000118.1 GCA_937891085.1 uncultured Prevotellaceae bacterium
TTAGTATTCTGACGTTAGCATTGGCTGGGCATTAGAGATAACTGTAATGCTATTTTTTTTTTAGACTTCACACTTCACATGTGCACATTAAATCTCTGATAATCAGCTGTGTATAATCTACTTTGCCTTACAGAGACTTCACAAGACTTCACATAGACTTCACGCTGTTAATTCATGGTACACTATGATATGTATGTACTATTTACTCCTTGAGGTGCAAAATAATTCTTTGTGAGGTCTGCGTGAAGTCTTGTGAAGTCTCGTTTTCTCTTTTGATCCAGATACGTGATGATAAATATGCTCTTTGTTGACTTCTGTGAAGTGTGAAGTCTATTTTTAAATTCATGCATTGTTTTTTGTCTGATAGTTATCAGCCATTTCCTGCTTAGTTGGATAATAAGTCAGTCACAGTTATGACTGACCTAAGTCTAAGTTTTGCCCGAACTCAGTCTTGCCAGTGACTGACCTATTTCAAACAGATGACTTAGCAGTAAGATTATTCTTTTTGCATACTTTTCCTTTAGGATAAAGGCAAATAAAACAAAAAAGGCTTTCCAAACGGAAAGCCTTTTTTGCCTTTCCCTTGGACTTCTCCGACACTGGTGCCGGATGCTCCATGTGCCAGCGGGGAAACACGTGGCGTCTTTTGTTTGAACATTATCTATCCCCTCATTTATAGCTTATCTCACGATTAATCGTAAAAGCTATCTCACGGGGTGAGTTGTTTGACAAAGAATACATTATAGCCTTAGTCCAATTATCTTTATTATCATAAGTATAACTGACAGAGTATGTGACATTATTTGTAAGTTTCACTCGTGACCAGTTAGCTGCACAATCCCATGTGTTCTCTATGGCACCGACCAAGTGACCATGTTCATTATATCGCATCACTACTTCTATCTCAGATCTAAACTCATCACCTTCCCATTCATCAAGTTGAAAATACCGACAGCCTATCATCTGACCTTCGGAATTATAGGAAAAAGTAACTGGCTTAATTTCTTCTCCTCTGCTTTCCATTTTTGTCAGCTGACCGTTTAGATAAGTCAGGTTCAGCTGGTGTAGGTGTTCATAGCCTCCAGTCAAATTTCCGGAAGTATCATAGCTAAAAGTCCACGACACATCATCAAGACTACCGTCGAAAGGTTTCCAGGCATTTCCCTGTTTTTCATAAGCCTTGTATATTTCTTGCAAGATGCGGCCTTGGTTGTTAAGTGACATTGTGTGTACATGTCGATTCAATGTTTTACCTTGGCCACCATAAATATAATCCTCCTTCTGGATAACATAGGACAGCAATGTTCCGTTTGTATTGTAGGCATAAATCCAGAGGTCTGGGTTGTATTTTATCTCAGGACTATATTGGTCCTTTTTCAGAGCTACCACCTTGGTGATGTTTCCCATTGCGTCATAATAAGCCGTATCGCAGAAATTATCCCCCCATCCGCGGTTAGTCTTATCCTCAATATTTGTCACCACTTTGTATACTTTGCCTTTCAGGCCACCCCGTTCTACATCTGTCTTCAGTGGCTCGTATCGCCAGTCATAGCCAGAAAATCCTGTATCTGTAAGGTAGTTCAGGAAAAAGTTGTTTGTTCCAAAGTAAGTCACTTGTGCCCGAAGGGTTGTGGCTGTCAGAAGACATATGGTAATTATTGATTTTCTCAGATTTATCATATAAATAGAAATTGAAAAAAGGAGCGGACATGTTTTTGTGCCAGCCCCTGTTATCGTATTCAACAGTTATGCATCATCCAGTTCGATTTCATCGTCGGCATTATCGGGCAGTTGAGAATCTGCTAAATCCGCTGCCTCTTTCTCCTTTTGGTAAACATCCGAAGGCATCACCACCGTGGCAACATCAGTAATTCCAATCTCTTCCAATTTTGATGTAGAAATTTTCACGTCCTCAGCCTCTTCGCTATTGGCATAGCCATCTTGGAGTTTCTTTATTGCTCTGATTTGCTTGCGCTGTTCCTTGCACAGTTCGTTCAATTCCTTGATCTCCTTCAGGGCATAGGATGCCATCTTGGGACCAGCTTTTACATATTTGGCATACGAAAGTGCTTTAAGGCCAAGGCTTGGGAGTGCCAGCGTGGCATTAGCCGTGGAGGTTGTAACAAGTGCAGCATCCAAGAGAATGTTCATACCCGTCATGATAATAGCAGCGTTCTGAGCCAAGGCTTCTTTTGTTCCACGCATGTTATATTCTCCCTCTGGGTCGCCTTCAATCACTCTAATCTCTTCAATAGGGTTACCTACTTCGTCAACGAGTAGCTCGCCAGTTTCTGGATTGGTTTGCCGTATCTTCACCACATGATAGAACGTGATGGAATCGGTATAGGACTGGATACGCCAGTTCAACGTATCACACAGCTTCAGGTAATCATCAAATTCCTTATTGCCAGTTAATTCGGGCATCTCCCAAGTCCATTCCTTTTTTTCTTTCTTTTTCTTCTCTGTCTTTTCCTTTTGGGCAAATCCCTGTGAAGGGTAGATGATGGCTAAGGCCAACATTCCCAAGATAATAGTTACCAACTTTTTCATTTTCAAGTATAATATTAGTTAAACGCTTAGTCTTTAATAGAAATTTTCGAACGCAAATGCTTGTTGCCATCCAATCGGAAGAAGGTATTCTCCTTTATTTTACTCCCAGGCTTAGGGATAAACAATAATCCTCTATATTTATTGCGAGGTATTTGTACCCTGAAAACACCATTGCCATCAAGTTCGCCTCCTTCAAGTTCATCACCAAACATCCCTTTTTTCATCAGCTTCTCATCATAGAAAGTCAAGCCACGAACCCACATATCGCTTGCGTTGGTTTCTACGATTTTTCCTCCCTTATAATCAGTCTTCACAACTTTTCCCATGATGACAACGCCCAGCTTCTCTTTGGCAGCATTTAGTCGGTTCACCATATTGGTGTAATATTCGTCGTTAGGGTCGGTTTCTCGCAGCAAGGACTTGAAATTGGCAATGGCGGCATTGTAGTACTCTTCCACCATGTTATAATCCACGGTATTGGCAGCTGTTTCAAAAGTGGCAACGTCAGCTTCTTTTCTCATTTGGTTGATGGCATTCACTTGTTGGGTTGCAGCCTGTTTCAGCTTTGAATATTCCTCCATCTTTTTCATCCTCGATTCAGCTATTGATCTTTGGTCTTCGGAAATTCCCTCCACTTCTGTAGCTCGTTTATACGAAGCCAAAGCCTCTGCATACTTGCGTGTCTTGTACAAACCGGCAGCATCGTCCATATAGCGCAGGTATTCATTGCCCCAAGTGGTCACTTCCTGCCTCAATGGCGAAAGCGTGAAAAGAACTCTTTGCCTACCGCTCAGATTTGCCATCACGTCAGTGGGGATAGTCTCTTCGTTGGAATATAAGTTCTGGTCTGCCACAATGCGCACGAGCGAAGCGGTTTGCCAGTCTTTCTCTGCCTCATTCATTGAGTTTTCTAAATAGATCTCCCTTGCACGTACTTCATCGCCAAAGTCATACAGCTGTCGATCCACGCTGTCTTCAAAAGCTTCATAGGTTCGTCTTGTCAGTTCAACTGCGTTTTTCAACCGTCCAAATCTGTCCATGTCTATCTCTACATAGAGCAGATTGTCTTTCTTGTCAGTTCCATTATCAACTGTGGTTCTTGTAATCTTGGCTCCCAGCCGATTATCGACAATGATATTTACACCATCAATTGGAGTGGTTATCTCTATGCGCGCCTTACTGGCCTGAACCACTCCGTCCACCACAAAAAGTTCAGTACCCGTGCTCACATTTCTGAGGAAAATCTGATTCTTCTCCTGCGCAAACAGGAGGGTTGTAGGGGCACAGAGCATCAATCCCATTGCTATCAAAAAAAATCTCTTCATAATGAGTAAATTATAAATCAAAATCCTTCAATGAGAAAATGTCATCTTCTGGCAACGGCTGTCCGCCCACATACTCAGGTTGCCATGTCCTGACGTGAATTGTTATCTTATCCAAATCACTCAAATCAACCAACAGGAAAAGATAACCTTCGTCGGAGTAGTGTGTGGATTTCCATTCTTGCTTCACGCGGATGCCGTAATAGTTCTTGTTCTTGGCCGACTGCGTGAATGATGAGCATCCGCCTTGCTCTCCGTTTTTCCCTATCTCGTGGAATGTTACCTGAATGTAGTTATTGCGCTGGAAGGCTCGTTGCAGGTTGGTTAGGTATTCTTGCTTAGTCTGCTTCTTATATACCACCTTGGACGAAGACATGTTCATGTCGTTGGGTCTGGTTTGAACCACCGAACCTGTGATAATCAGTGCATCATCGCTGAACACCGTGCGCAGGTAGCCAATATCCTTGGTGTTGTAGGCGTTACGGAAGTCGTCAAGGAACTTGGTGAGGATGTTCTTGTGCGTTTCCGAAGCCACTCTGCCGCAGTTTTCCATGCTCTCAGAAAGCTGAGCGTCCATACCGAAGCGGAAGTCTTTGATATTCCCAGATAGGTCGAACTCTACCACTGCTTCCTGATAGTCTCCGCTTCCAAATTCCTTGTCACCCAGATTTACTTCGCATGGAATCCTTCTGGCCATATAGCCATCATTAAAATTCCACAAGTGGTCAACTACCACTTCTTCCTCATCAATGAAGAAATGAAAGATAGACCAAGCCATTAGTAGTGCCTGTTTGCCTTTATCTGTTAAGCGCAGGCCTACTATCTGCAAATCTCTGTCCTCATAGTTAGCTTTGTTTATCTCTGTCAACACAGCACTTAAATTACGCTGCATAGTTTCTACAATAGCCTTATTACCAAAGCTGCTATCTGTAATCATCGTTACAGAAACCACAGGCTCATCTGCCATCAGCATAGAAGACATGAACACTAATCCAATTAGTAGTAACTTTCTCATATATTTATTTGTTTTTATTCATTTTTACGCCCAGAGCTCCCCGTCCTTTGTAATTTTCAGTAGAATCATCTTGCCCAGTAGCCAGGTTTATCCGATCAGGCCCGTCACTCAATATGGCTTCTATGTCCCCATCTCGATTATAAACCACCAGCATATACTCATTGGCATTGGCAAGGTCGCTGTAGCGAGCGTATTCAGATATTTTACCTTCTCTTTTCAGTTGAGGTAAGACAGAACTCAGCTCAGAAAATCTTCTCAATCTAAGCAACGTATTGATTACTTCGGCTTGAATGTCTGGAGAAGATACTGATGTCGTTGTAGTGGTAGGCTGTTCTTCATAGGTAGCATTTAGATTCTGGGTCTTAGGTTCTATGGTTGTCACTTGTACGTTCTGAGATGGCAAGATGTCCGTTTTCTTCACATACATAAACGCTCTATACATATTACCCCGAGGCAAGGTAATTTGCTCCACAGAATAGTTGGTATTAAGGGTCACTATCTGTCGGGCGTTGTCAAACTTCCTGTTATCTGCCACAAACTGGTTTATTTTTTCGTAAAGCATTTCCTCTGCCAAGTCAATGGCATCTTGGGCATCTGGCAGTGTCGTCTCCTCATAGAGATAGGCTCCGCTTTTCTTAATCCTGTTTATTTCTGCTTTCTCATCTTTGTTTTTCACGGTTTGGGCACTGAGTATAGTGCACAAGAGGGAACACAAACATAAAAAAGCACATCGTAAATTATTCATAAGCTTCCTTTTCTATATCATCAAATTCATTATAGTTCAAAAAATCGTCCGAAACATTGTGCATCGGGATATAGGTATATAGCCGACCTTTTATTGGCCACTCTGCCAGTATAGCATCGTTGTCCAGCACTTGTTCAGAGACATCTACCATGAGCATGTGGACATATCCACCCATGCGATTGACCATGAACACTGTCCCTTTATACACCCCGTTGCTTTTCTCCCTCATGCCATAGTATGCCTTGCAACCTTCTTCTTCACAGAATTGGAACCACTGGGCATAAGGAATTCTCAGGTGTTCTTGTCTATAACCATACATACTCACAGTCAGCTGAAGCTGTAAGCTATCAGAAGACTCTTGACCGAGCATCATGGTAGCCACAGATTTCGAAGGTTGTTTCTTGTCTTTCAGTGGTTCCCATCCTTTCCCTCTGTTCGCAAAGTAAAGAGTATTGCGTATAGAACTATTTAGTACCGCGTTTCCTTCAAGCACAAAATAGTTCTGGCCTATAGGGAAAATCACATTGGGCAAACTATATCCCTTGGCATCAAAAAGTGCTAAATGGCGAATTAGATTTTCTTCCAGCTCAATAGAGTTGCATCCAGAGAGTAATTCACTGTCCATCTCGAAAGCCATATCAAGTATAGTGCTATCAGCCTTTGTCCACTTCACTTCATAAGCTTTCAAGTCAATGTGTGATTCTGAAAAGATCTCTGTGCCGTCGAGTTGGAGAGCGGTTTCAGGATTGCCTTTCCTGAACCTCACGCTATCCCATCCCATTCTTATGACATCTTCCGAATCTTTTGGAGCTGCGAGACGTTCTAAAAGATACCTTTCTAAGAAATCATATAGTGGAAGAGGGTTCAGCTGCCGCATCTCTTCAGAAAACAGCTTTAGCCCGATGTGCTCAATCTCTCCCCACCTATTCACCCTCACTACTAATGGGTGAACCCGAAAACTGTAACTCAGGTTTACACCTTCTTGCAGTGAATCAAGTCCTGTGAGTTGAAGATAATTGGCCATTCTTTCCAATCGCTTAGTACCGAAAGACGTGGCACAGGCACCTGTAATAAAGAACCCTAACGCCACTAAGGCCAATAATCTTCTCGTCATCATATTCATTAAGGCTTTATGATGGTTTCATTACCATTGCGCTGATACCAAGTGGCCAGATTAATCTGCCCATTTCGGAACATGCCCGTAATACGTTCACCGGCTTTGATCTCATACTCGTTAGATCCCAACTTTAGCGTATAGTCTCTCTTAAACTCCATTATGCCATTCCCGTCGGGCTTCCCGTTGGCAGTGCCTCCTGTATAGGTGGCATAGCCTAAATCGATTGATTTGGGGCCTTCTGTTTTTGGGGAGTCTTCGCCTTTCTCGCTTTCGCCTTGGTCTTGGGGTGTCACTATCACATTGGCTATAGCCATTGCGTCTTCATGCCCTTTTACGGTGGCAATTATAGTGGACACCCCCTCTTTCATGGCGGTCACGATGCCATTGTTTACGGTTGCCACATCAGGACTTCCGCTTTGCCACTCTACCTCATCAGTATTTCCGTCAGGAGAAATGGTATAGGTCAGAGATTCAGATTCACCTTCCTTCAATAGTAGATTGCTCTTGTTCAAGACGATAGTAACCGAAGGCTCTGGTTGGGTACCTCCACCTTCGACCTCTTCTGGATGCTCTTTTTCTCCAGAAAGAGCTAAATAAGTGAATCCAATGGCAAGAGCTATTATAGCAATTACGCTAGCAATAATACCAAATGTCTTCTTGTTGCTTCCTTTCTTGGGAGGTGGACATTCACGCAAGGGCTTACCACATTCCGGGTTTTGACATACGAAGTCCTTACGTGCAGGGATTTCCTGTACCTCTTTTGACTTACATTTCTCACAATTGTCGTTCAGACAAATACCATATCTGTAACGTATGCGGTCTGTATTTCTTTCTGCCATAATAGTTTTCTTTTATTCTGTTATACAATTTATTATTACATCATTGGTGGAGGGGTTGGCCCACCTGTTGGAGGCAATGGGGGCATTTCTGGGGCTGCAGGAGCAAAAAGAGCCTGCAACGCAGGAACCTGGCTTGCAGGTGCCCATGCTGGCATTCCTTCCATCCATACCATACTCTGAGGTGTTAATTGACCACCTTGAACCATCTGTTTACACATATCCATATTATAAGGGCCATACTGCTGTCCTGCAACTGCGATGAAGAGTTTTATTTCTGGCTGTGGGGCAATGGGCGGTGGCACAGGAGCAGCACCAGGCATTGGTGGAGGTACAGCTGGGCCAGCCTGAGGCTGTGCTGCTGAGGCCTTTGCAGCCATTGCCTCTTGTGCAGCCTTTGCAGCAATCTCTTCTGCATTGTCAACAGCAAAGAGAGATGGTAACTGTGAACCGTCGCCTTCACTATGGAACAATATCGCATTAGCAGCATCTGTTGCAGGATTGCCTGTGTGCAACTTATCTTCATACTTTGCCTTATATGGTTTCATCCAATCTATAGCCCTAATTGGGAAGCAATATGCTAAAACAATTATTGACAATTCATCCTTTCTCGGACTTTTATGATTCACCACAATTGTTGTACGTGACATACCCTGATTAATAGAGCTCAAGAATGCTTTTTCCAACTTGTCAGCAAACCTCTTTAGTCCTTCATTATCATCAGGTGATGGTATTGAAACCAGAATGGTCTTTTTATTGATACTTGCTGAATTGTTTCTTGTTTCCTCATTGTTACGGAGGTTCAACTGCATTTGATCCGCATTCAATTTCAAGTATATTCCACTTTGATTCACTATCTTAGACGCAAAAGCCATTATATCATCGTCAGTTTTCAACTTCTGCTGTAATTGGGTTAGAATGTTTAGACCTAGAACTTTCTTGTCACTATCCGCCTTTTCGTCATGTTTTGTCTTTACAATTTGAGAAAGTTTAATGTCAAAAGCATCCTTAATGTCGTCAACATTGATATCAGCAGCCAGACGGCCAAAATTAATGAAGTCAGAGTTTGGCAAAATGCTTTCACGAAGTTGTCTTGCAATATTAGGCATATCAACTTTATCGATTTTGAGTTCAACCTCAAACTCACTCATAGTTTCATCTTCGCTGACTTCAATAATAGCTCCTCTCATATCCTCTAAACCCTTATTGACTTTACGCTGGGCTGCTACTAATCGTTCTGTCTCATCAATGGCATCGTTAATCTTCTGGCCAAAAGCAGAGATGTCTGCATCCATCTTGCCCAACTCCACATAAATGTGTACAGCCAGTTTCTTGGCAAACTCCCAAGCGACGAGCATCGTCTTTGAGGTATAGTAGTCTGTAAGGATTTCCTGATGCTCCGCATAGCGCTTGGCACCCTTACCAATCATGTTCTGCAAGATACCAAGACGACTCCATTCTGTTATATTGTCGCTGCGATCCTGGTCAACAGCCTCATAGTTTTCTTTCTCCTCTTTTGACTTGGATTCCAAATCAGTACGAATCTCTGTTACCTTCTCAAGTAAGAGCTTTGAGACTTTCTGAAGTTCTACAATAGAGACATCGCCAACCTTCCACTTTTCATAGAGTTCGTTCTCAACGTTATGGCGAATCTCTTTGGCAATTTCGGGTATTGCCCTTTCTTTGCCCGTAAAGAAGGTCTCTACACCTTCTTCACGGAAATGATTCGTATAGAACTCTCCCATGATATTGTCAAGTTCGTTAAGCGGATTGTCTGCTTTCTTGGCTTCTTCAGCGTAGCCTATAGCCTTATCATGCCAGTAATCATTGAAACGAGGATAGTCTGTGTCCGACTCCAATACTTTCAATTCATAGGTAAGATGAAGATCATCAAGCATCCATTTCTGGAGATTATCACTGTTGAGATAATCTTTGCGATAGTCCTTGTTGCGCTCTTCGTTAATAAAACCTTGATTCTCACGCCAGTTATTATATTTGAACTGATAGAGTACGCTCTCGCCAACAGTATATGTGATATGCTTTAAAACACGTAGTTCTGGATACATCACACGTTTAATACCAAAGGAATTGACTTTCTTTGTACGTGCTGGAGGAATTTGCCCATCTGAACCAGGGTTTGCGGTTTCATCCTTTTCAAGAGCAAAATCATCCATATTCTCGAAATTGTACGCTCGAACCAGATCACTGTTTATTTGATCCTCTTCATTAATTAGGAATATACGGGCAAAAATATAATCGCTAACTATTTTGGGGAGTTCCTGCAAAGAATCAATGGAAATACCATTTTCATTCACATTACTATAAAAGGTCAAGCCATCTGCTACACCTTTTATCCTATCGCTATAAAGATGCGCTTCTCCAATACCTGTAACATCCTGAGGGAACCAACGACCTGCCTGTAATGCATTCAGTTCGTTCATAGCAGCATAACCGTTTTGATAATACCGACCTTGGTCCATGTCTCTTTTAGGTAGATTCATTTCAGGAATCATTCCATAAACATAAATTTTTGCCCTATCAAAATTTTTACGAGCCAAAAGAATAGAGTCTATAATAGATCCAGAACCTGTACCACCACTTAAGCCTGCAAATATATGAATGCAGGTATCTTCTTTTCTAGACCGTTCACTACAATAGGCATAACGATTTTTCAAACTTTCCTCATATGCAACAGCATTCGCTGCAAATAACAATCTACCTGCACGCCTTTTTTGACCAGCAGCCTGTCCCAAAGAACCAATAGCCGATTTTACTGCAGATACATTGCGAACTATACCTTTTAGAGATGGATAGCTACTTATATGATCTAAGATGTGTTCAACATCCACCTCTTTAATATTTAGGAATTCACTTTTCCTGAATGAAGCATCTTGTCCCATGACACGGAAATCAGGTCTTGCCCTACCATCTACAGGCATCATCTCTTCAGTAGAATCTACATAAAGTAAAGCTACTGGAAGTTTGTCTCGCTCTGACTCATCGTGAAACTCCTCAAATATTCTCATTTTGAAAGCACGGAGAATCTTGCCTCCAGTGCCTCCTAATCCCACCAAAATGTGGTTACTGTTGCAAAAAGTTTTAGTATTCATATATTTATTTTTATCTTCTTGTCCTACTTATTCGTTTCCTTTTTTGATGAACAGATTCCCGTCTTATTGCTGACCGTCTTTGCGGCCCTCCATATTGCTTAGACATGGTTTTTATTACACAATATGCCCCAACAGCCACGAAAGCCAGGCACCAAAGCAACCTGCGGAAGATATACCATCGCATGAATGATTTTAAGGCATTGGCTATTCCGTGGGGTAGTGTTTTTGCTGTATAGCCTGTAAATTCGCCACCTTCAATGTAGTATTGCAGTATGGGGTACCTGTCTATTATTTCTTTCAGGATGTCGTCTGCTTCACGGAGAGATATATCATCGGAAGCATCGTATATGCTATCAACGATGCGGGTAATCTGCACCTCATAGTAGTCGGTGGTGTTGATGATCTTGATGGAGCCTACGATCAGGATACACTGAAATGACAGAAAAAGGAAAAGCACAGCTCCCACTATATAGCTAATGGGCGAGAGGGTTGCATCTTTGTACCATCCTTTGATTAGTACAAAGAATAAGGCCATGCATGCCATGGCAATAAAGATACCCCATGGAATACTACTTAATGAAAGCTGCAACAGATTCCACATAATGCCTCAAACTAATGGCTCTTATTGGCTCTCAAATAAGATATTGATTAATATATAAAAAGAAAAGCGTGAGAGTCTGTACCTGTTGCTCATCCCGCTTATAGAGGCTCTCGCATTGCCCATCACAGTAAGATTGAGCAACGCAGAAGCCCACGCCGAATATGATATATACATCCTGAAATATACACCTGCCCTTTATATATAAATTAAGGTGTGCTTTTTTCAGGGAAAATAATCATACCCCAATGGACATCTACCGTTGCCTTGCTTTTAACTGTGATTGAAATTTGCGAGATTTCTATAAGCTAAAAACAAAGCGCAAAGTAAACGCCTTCCTAAAATGTATGCACCCACCCTTAACCTTAGCTTTAGCTAAGCTGGGGCAACTGCAGTGCAAATATAAGGGATTTATTTTGAATTATTAGCTAATTTGCAGAGAAAAAATGTTTTTCCCCTTTTTCCCCTCGAATAATCAATGATGTCATAGTATTTATGCAAGTTTTCTTTGAAAAAGTTTGTCGCTTAATTACGATATAGATTTTTGTAAGGCTGTCAATGTCGATAGCCTCTTGTCTTATTTAAAATAAGACAGAAAAAATATTGACAGACCCCTTGCACAATTCAAAACATTCATATACCTTTGTGGCATCAAAACGAATTGTATGCACATTCTGATACTACATTTTCCAAAAGCAAAGAAGACGATCGAGACAATGGATGTCGGCCACTGCTGTGTGGCTTCGGCAGCAAGTTGAGTCTCCTGGTATCGTCGTTCTTTGACTTGTTGGACACTTCCGCCTCAAACGGGTTTTTGAGGCGGAAGAAAAGCCATCAACACATCTTTAGTGTCCAGTCTCTGAGTGATTTCTGATGCTACACTCTTTTCCTCGCTTCCGTATGCACAGCGGAAGTCGAGGCACTACTTTGTGCGCTTTTTTTCAGTCTCTTTTATCTTTTTTACACGATGAAAAAACTTAAGAATGTCAATGAAGACCCTGTGAATAAGCAGGGCGAAACAGTGGAGAATGCCAAGGATTTGGTCAATGTCGGCATAGACGGCATTGCAGATGATGACGGAGTAGATAATGACGAATTCATGCGCTTGCTCCAAGAATTTGTGGAACGGGACTTGTCTGACGAGGCGGATGCCGAGCGGTCGCAGACAATGGCATCGGATATGACGGAGGGATTGGCGCTTCATGAGATGGACGGTGGTGAGTACCTGCTTCCTGCACAGGAAGAGCCCGCCTTCAAGGGCAGTAGCTTCTTGCTCTCTTACAAGGAGAACGATATTTCCTTGGCCAACTATGGCAATAAGCTCTACCTCTCTGACTTCACAGACGGGTACTTGCTGTTTGTGGCCTTATATCTCACTCCGCTGTCACGGTCTGAAGGTGAGACGGCACAAGATGCCACCTTATTTATATATAGAGAAGGGCAGCCTGAGCCTATCTGTAAGCAGGTCTTGCGGAGAGAGGTGGATGACGGTTCCTGTCAGGTGGACGTTTCTGTGTTCGCTCGTGATGGGGTAGGTGGGCGCTATTACCTCCTACTCTCTGGCACGAATCCCGAAAAAGCGGGCGAAGGCATGGTGGTGGGCGGTAGTGTCTTTTTCCCCTTGGATGTCTTGCCTCCAGAGGCTAAGGGGCTACGGCCTGCCAAGGTGATGGAAGTGAAGCGGATAGACGGGCAGCTGCACTCATGCCAGACCTTGCGGATGGAACTCCTGATGGACAGGAAGATAGAGCGGTATGAGACCTACGGCTTCTGCTGCTACGACAGCATGCTGACCACCATCTGTGACGGTAAGGCGATGGTAGATGGAGGCTGTGGGAGGGGGCAACTCTTGACATTGGCATCTGTGGTGCAGCTTAGCCTTTTGGAAGGCGGATATACCTGCGTGTTGGCCTACGAAGGTGAACCGTTCCACAAGATGTGCTTCACGTGTGACGCTGGTGGATGCAGGCAGACGGACTCTGTCCCTATAGAGGCTCACAGTCCAGAGGCGCAAATAGGGAAGCTGATCATGCAGGATAAGCGGGGATGGGTGGAGTTCTCCCGTCAAGGCAGCCCTGAGAGCTTGAAACGCAGGGCTCTGGAGCGCATGCAGATGGACCAGGTGATTGAGAACTTGGATCGCTTCCAGATAGATTGCTTTCACGACAAGCCCAACTATCTGGTTTACGGACAGGTATCTGAAGACTCCATGAAGCAGATAGCCAACTTCTTTGTGCAAATCCAGGAGTCACAGCCTGACTTCATCGACGTGGCCTCTGTCTCAGAGCCTCGCTATGTGGGCGATGATCTGAGAGAAGAACACATGAAGATGGACTCTCACGAAATGGTCTGCTTATACAATGTCGGTGCCCTGCTAATGGACGAGGGATTCTGCCTGCAGAAGCTGAGGGAACGACTCATGGGCACCTGCAACAAGCCAACGGTGCTTTTCGGCACAGAGGCAGAGCTGGATCAGCTCTTTGA
Source organism: uncultured Prevotellaceae bacterium (assembly GCA_937891085.1). GTDB lineage: Bacteria > Bacteroidota > Bacteroidia > Bacteroidales > Bacteroidaceae > Bacteroides. Next base: position 13,778 of record CALAEY010000118.1, read on the forward strand.
GAAAGCACCCTATCTGCACAGCTCTTTTCCGGAAGTCAATCAGGTGCAGTTGGCCGACTACACGCTGCCCGAGGTGGTGCATCTGCTGGAGTGGAAGTTAGCTTGTGAGCATCTGACACTCTCCGATGGGCTGAGGCTGCAGTTTATCGAAAAGCTACAAACCCTGCGAGCAGAAGGCCGGCTGGGCTATTGGGATGCTAAGCGTGTGTCTGACTTCATCGCACAAGGTATCTTGCCTGGTTATCGAAGGCGGATGTTGCAATGGAGTGCCTACAGTGGTCAGGAACGGCAGCTGACGGTCGTTGAGGCCGTGGATGCCAACTTGGAACTGCTGAGTGCAGCCGATGGCGCATCGTTTGAAGAAAGCATGGCAGCACTCAACCAGATGGTGGGGCTGGAAGGGCTGAAAGACGATTTGCGCTCCCTATTCGAGTGCTTGCGCTTCAATAACCTGAGGCGAAGCAAGGGAATACCTGTGGCTGACGAGGGCACTCATCACATGCTCTTTATGGGCAACCCAGGCACGGGCAAGACAACAGTGGCCAAGCTGATGGGGCGTATACTCCGTGCTACAGGCATCCTCTCGAAAGGCGAGGTGGTGGTAGCCGAACGCTCCAGTATGGTAGGACGCTACATAGGTGAGACAGAGCGTAATATGCGCATGTTGCTGGCACAGGCGCGTGGAAACGTGCTCTTCATCGATGAGGCTTACACACTGGCCTCAGACTCGGTACCCGACAAGAAAGACTTTGGCTATCGGGCAATAGAGTGTCTGCTGACGGCCTTGGCACAGAAGCACGCAGACTTGGTGGTGATTCTGGCAGGCTACGAGTCTGAGATGGCCAAGCTCCTGGATACTAATCCAGGACTGCAAGGACGCTTTGCGCATGTGTTCCATTTCGACGATTATAAGCCAGAAGAGCTGATGCAGGCGGCTGAGGCTGTGCTTGCCGGAAAGCAATACCTGCTGACAGACGAGGCACGTGAGTATTTGATGGGCAATATCACAGAAGCGGTGCAAGCGCATGACAGGTACTTCAGCAATGTGCGGTGGGTGGAGCAGTACATCAACAGCCACATTGAACCTGCAATGGCACGTCGTGTAATGCGTCAAAGTGCAGAAGGAAAAGACGTGGATTTCAACCTGATAGAGCAGGAGGACATCGAGGAAGCTTATCACCACTTGAAACGTTGGCAGGTAGCAGCCTCACAGCGGAAGCAACGCATCGGATTCATCGCATAATGCCAGACTGCACGGCAGGCAGTCCGGTCTTATCTTATGCAGGATAATAGCAAAAAAGGCTTCCCAAACAGGAAGCCTTTTCGCTCTTCTTCTTGGACTTGAACCAAGGACCCTCTGATTAACAGTCAGATGCTCTAACCAACTGAGCTAAAGAAGAATTTTTTGTTTTTAATTCTTAAATGCGGTGCAAAAGTAATAGGATATTTTGAATTATGCAATATCTTTGCAGAAAAATATTTCAAAATGGACAAGATTTTAGGGGTCGGCAATGCCCTGACGGACGTGTCGGCAGCATTGAAAAAGGATGATATACTGAAGGAAATAGGACTTCCGAAGGGGGGAATGGTGCATATAGACACTGTGACCTTCGAGAGGCTGATGCAGATACTGGAACGGCTGGAACACACGGTGACACCGGGCGGATCGGTTGCGAACTCTTGCCGCGCCATGGCGAGGCTGGGCATGCCCACGGGCTTCATAGGCAAGGTGGGACGTGACCAGATGGGGCTGCTGTATGCGCAGAGCCTCACCAGCGTGGGGGTGGAGAACCGACTGATCACCTCGGAGACACTGCCATCGGGCGTGTGCTGCGCCTTCATCTCTGAGGGGGGGGAGCGCACCTTCGCCGACCACATGGCGGCTTCACTGGACCTGCGCGCGGAGGATCTGACGGAGGAGCGGATGCAGGGCTACCAGTATCTCTTCTTGGAGGGGTATCTGGTGCAGAACCATGCGCTGATAGAACGGGCGGCGGTGCTGGCCAAGGAGCTGGGCATGAAGGTGGTGATGGACATGGCGAGCTATAACATCATACTGGAGGACCTGGACTTCTCTCGCTTCTTGGTGGAGCACTACGTGGATGTGGTGTTTGCCAACGAGGAGGAGGCGAAGGCACTGACGAGCGTGGAGCCTGAGGAGGCTTTGCACGCACTGGCACAGAGGGTGGAGACGGCCGTGGTGAAGGTGGGGGCCAAGGGCTCTCTGGTGCAGCGCGGCAAGGAGGTGTGGTGCGTGCCTGCCGTAAGGGTGGAGCAGGTGGTGGACACTACCAGCGCGGGCGACCACTTCGCGGCGGGATTCCTCTGTGGGATGCTGCAGGGCAAGCCGATGGATAGGTGTGCGGAGATGGGGGCCAGGCTCTCGGCGTATGCCATTCAGGTGATGGGAACGGTGATTCCAGAAAATATATTTTCTGGAATCAGATTCAAAAATTAAAAGATGCAAAGATGCAAAAATGCAAAATTGTGAATTGTGAATTGTGAATTGTGAATTGAAAATGAAGGCGAATAGTATAGTGAAGATAGGTGTGGGGGCTCTGGCGGGCGTGGCTGCGGGGGCTTGGATGGCGTTCGCGCTGAGTGATGACCATAACTTCGAGATGTCGAAGAATCTGGATATATTCAACTCGGTGATGAAGGAGCTGGACATGAACTATGTGGATACGATAGACGCTGGGAAGACGGTGCGTGAGGGGATAGATGCCATGCTCTACGGACTGGATCCCTACACGGTGTATTACCCTGAGGATGACCAGAGCGAACTGGAACAGATGGTGAGCAACTCTTATGGGGGCATAGGGTCGGTGATCTCATGGAACGCCAAGCTGCAACGGTCGGTGATCTCGGAACCGTATGAGGGCATGCCGGCAGCGGTGGCGGGCCTCAAGGCGGGCGACGTGCTGATGGAGATAGACGGAGAGGATCTGGCGGGCAAGGACAACCAGGCGGTGAGCAACTTGCTGCGCGGGGAGGTGGGCACTCAGTTCCACCTGAAGGTGCAGCGCCCAGGGGTGGAGAAACCGATGGAGTTTGACATCGTGCGCCGACAGGTGCAGCTGCCTCTGATACCTTACTATGGCAAGCTGGACAAGGGGGTGGGCTACATCAACCTGAGCACATTCTCTGGAAACCCGTCACGCGACTTCCGTGCGGCGCTGGAGGATCTGCGCAAGCAGGGCATCACCTCGCTGGTGATAGACATTCGCAGCAACGGCGGCGGTCTGCTGGATGAGGCGGTGGAGATAGCCAACTTCTTCGTGTCTCGGGGACAGACGCTGGTGACTACCAGGGGACGCAACCAGCAGGTGAGGGAGACGTACAAGACGCTGCGCGAACCGACGGATCTGGACTTGCCTCTGGCGGTGCTGGTGAACAGTGGCACGGCTTCGGCCTCAGAGATTCTGGCGGGCTCGCTGCAGGATCTGGACAGGGCGGTGGTGATAGGCACACGCACGTATGGCAAGGGTCTGGTGCAGATGACGCGCTCTCTGCCTTACGGGGCGGCGATGAAGCTGACCACCTCGAAATACTACATCCCCAGCGGACGTTGCGTGCAGGCGGTGGATTATCAGCATCGCAACGAGGATGGCAGCGTGGGGCGCATACCTGACAGCCTGACGAACGTGTTCCACACGGCGAAGGGGCGCATAGTGCGTGACGGCGGCGGCGTGACGCCTGACATCACGGTGCAGCAGGACACGATGCCCAACATAGTGTATTACCTGATGAATGAGAACTTGGTGTTCGACTATGCCACGCAGTATTGCCTGAAGCACCCTACGGTGGCTCCTGCAGAGGAGTTCAAACTCACGGAGGAGGACTTCGCGGACTTCAAGGCGTATGTGAAGCAGGCGGACTTCAAGTATGACCAGCAGACGGAGCGCATGCTGAAGGATCTGAAACGCATGGCGGAGTTTGAGGGTTACCTGAAGGGGGCGGATGCGGAGTTCACGGCGCTAGAGCAGAAGTTGACGCACAACCTGGACTATGACTTGGATCATGCGGCGGATCAGATCAAGATGCTGATTTCCACGGAGCTGATGAAGCGTTATTATTTCCAGCGTGGCTCTATCATAGAGCAGCTGAAGGGGGATAAGGATCTGGAAACTGCCGTGGCGGTGCTGACAGACGGAAGCAGGCTGAAGGAGATTTTGGGAGATTGAGATATTGAGAAATTGAGATATTGAGAGATGGAGTGCTCTGGGGAGTAAAAATTTCGCTGCGCTATAATAAGGCGCAGCCGTAATTCTTAATACCGTACCCCGCCGAGCTTCATGGCGAAGCCATAATCCTCAATCCTCAATATCTCAATATCTCAATGTTCAATGCTCAATGTTCAATGTTCAATGCTCAATTTCTCAATCTCTCCATCTCTCCATCTCTCCATCTCTCAATTTTCTTGAGGTCTTTGTCAATGAGTTGAAGTAGTCGTTCTACGGCTTCCTCTTCGGGGATGTTCTTCTCTATGCATTGTTTCTGCTTATAGAGGCTCACACGGTGCCTGCCGGCACCTACGTAGCCATAGTCGGCATCGGCCATCTCTCCGGGACCGTTGACGATGCACCCCATGATGCCTATCTTGAGGCCCTTGAGGTGGGAGGTGGCTGCCTTGATGCGGGCAATGGTGTCTTCGAGGTTGTAGAGCGTGCGGCCGCATCCGGGGCAGGAGATATACTCCGTCTTACTGATGCGGAGGCGCCCTGCCTGCAGGATGGAGAACGCAATGCTGTCTGTGACGGTGGCGGGGATCTTGCCGTTATTGAACAGGAAGATGCCGTCGCAAAGACCGTCGAAGATCAGAGGACCCATATCGGCAGCGGCACGGATCTGAAGGTCTTCTACCTCCGTCTCGGCGTAGGCCTGGATGAAGATAAGCGGGTTCTGAAGTCCGGCTATCAGGAGGCGGTGCGCAATGGCACGCAGTTCTCCGAGGCGGTTGGGATGGCGGCTCTGTGCCAGAAGCACGATCTCTGGATGATACTTGAGGCATGCCAGCAGCTCGGGACCAAAGTCTGCATAATTGACAAAGAGGAACTTCAACGGGGCAGGGCAGAAGCTCAGCAGGTGAAGCATGTCTGACTTGAACACCGGCCAAGTATCGGGCTCACCGTCCCACGCACTGGCATCTACGATGTATTGCTGGCCCTCGATGAGCTTCTTGGGCAGCTTACTACCCACGTAGAGGTAATCGGGCGTGAAGTCGGGATGTAAGTCCCAGTTGTTGGTCAGCCTACCTGAAACCACTACAGGCACGGCATTGCCACCGATATTGCGCACAGGGCGGGTGATGCGGCGCGTGGGGTGCAGGTAGTCGAACTGCGGTGCAGCCTCGGCAGAGATGGGAGGCAGACCTTCATGCAGCAGCACATAGTCGCGCAGCTTCTCCGCCACGGGAATCTCTGCCTCAGGCGCTTCACTGAGGGACACACGGATGGTATCGCCCAAGCCATCGGCCAGCAAGGCACCGATGCCCAGAGCCGACTTGATGCGTCCGTCTTCGCCCTCGCCAGCCTCCGTGACACCGAGGTGCAGCGGGAAGTGCATGTCTTCTTGCTCCATGGTATAGGCCAGTAGGCGCACGGTCTTCACCATGACCACGGGGTTGGAGGCCTTGATGGAGATCACCACATCGGTGAAATCTTCTGCCACGCAGATGCGCAGGAACTCCATGCAGCTCTCCACCATGCCCTCTGGGGTATCGCCGTAGCGGCTCATGATGCGGTCTGACAGCGAGCCGTGGTTGACACCGATACGTATGGCAGTGTGATGCTCCTTGCAGATCTGCAGGAACGGCACGAAGCGGCGGCGGATCTTCTCTATCTCCTGTGCATACTCCTCGTCGCTGTATTCCAAGTGCTTGAAGAGGCGGGCAGGATCAACGTAGTTGCCCGGATTGATGCGCACCTTGTCGGCTATGCCCGCAGCCACATCGGCCACGATGGGGTTGAAGTGCACATCGGCCACCAGAGGCACCTGGCAACCAGCACTACGCAGGCCTTCCTTGATGAGGCGCAGGTTCTCGGCCTCCTTGGTGCCCTGCGTGGTGAGGCGCACATACTCGCCTCCTGCAGCTACGATGCGCTTGGTCTGCGCGACGCATCCCTCTGTATCGAGCGTAGAGGTATTGGTCATGCTCTGCAGGCGTATAGGGTTGTTGCCGCCCAGGGGTCTCTGACCCACGTGTACCTCTATGGTTTTGCGACGTTGGTAGTTAAACAAGTCCATCAGTCCACTTTATACGTGTATTTCACTTCTTTTAGTTCGGCGTTTGCCTTCACGATCTTCGACTTCAAGCCCTCCTTGTAGGCTGCCAGGGAGGCGGCCAACTCAGCATCCGACAGTGCCAACATCTGCACGGCCAAGATGGCGGCGTTCATGGCACCGTTGATGGCTACGGTGGCTACAGGGATGCCCGGAGGCATCTGCAAGATGGAGTAAAGCGCATCTACACCGTCGAGCGAAGAGCCCTTGATGGGCACGCCGATGACGGGCAGGGTGGTGCTGGCGGCAATCACGCCAGGCAGTGCAGCAGCCATGCCGGCACCTGCGATGATGACCTTGATGCCGCGTGCCTGTGCACCCGTGGCGAAGGCTTCCACCTCCTTAGGAGTGCGGTGTGCAGAGAGGGCGTTCATCTCGAAGGGAACGTGCATCTCATCGAGCAACTTGGCGGCTTTCTCCATGACGGGCAGGTCGGAAGTGCTGCCCATGATGATACTAACTACGGGAGTCATGAATTTAAGCGTTTATCAGTTTCTTGTAGTCTTCGGCACTCAGGAGGCTGTCGAAGTCGGCATCAGCAGCAGGCTTGATTTTTACCAGCCAACCCTCACCGTATGGGTCTTGATTCACCAGCTCAGGCTGATCGGCCAAAGCCTCATTCTGCTCCAGCACCTCACCGCCTACAGGGAGGAAGATATCTGAGATGGTCTTTACAACCTCGATGGTACCGAACACATCACCTGCGTTCAGGGTCTCGCCAACGGTCTGGATGTCAACAAACACGATGTCGCCAAGCTGGTCTTGTGCATAGTCTGTGATACCTACATAGGCTACATCGCCCTCTATGCGAATCCACTCATGTTCACTGGTGTACTTGATGTTCTCTGGGAAATTCATAGTTTAAAAAATTAAAGGTTTGACATATACCTGCAAAGGTAAGCAATTATTTCCAATTAACCACCCTATCTGCCGAAATTCTTAGAAGAGCAGGAAGCTGAAGGGCATGCCTAAGTAGGGGTGCAGCACCACCAGCGTGCAGATGAGGCCGATGGCAAAGCCACCCAACACCTCGCTTAAGTTGTGATGTCCCAAGGAGATACGTGCCGAGCCAAGCATGCCGGCGATGAAGATGATGAGGCAGAGCCACCAGATGGGGTTGTAGCCGAAGAGCTCACTGAAGGCGATCAAGCCGCCCACGATGGCCCCCGCGCCCGCCATGTGCTCGCTGACCTTCCAGAAGAGGTTGAGCACTATGCACACCACCTGTGAGAGCAACGCCGCCAAGATGATGCCCGTCATATACCACGGTATGTTCATTTGCCGCATGAGCAGGAGGCAGCAGACATACGACATGATGGTGAGCAGGAAGGGCAGGTAGCGATGCTGCTTCTGCGTGAGGTCCTTGGTGCTCAGCTTATTGATCTTGCAATAGGCTAAGATGGCCAGCGAAGGCGTGAGGATGGTAAACGTGTAGACAATGCCCAAGATGATGAGCTTGTAGGTGATGGGGAGCATGCGCAGGTAAGAAACCAAGAGCAGCAGTAGGAATGCAAGGAACGGGATGCTGAAGGGCGTGAACACCGTAGACACGATCTTCGCCATGCGCTGCTCTATGCCTATATTGGGGGCAGCGGGTGCCGTAGTAGGCTCCATGCTCTCTGCTGCCACTGTCACTTTCTCTTCGTCCATTTCCCCCAAAAAAATCTAAACTCTAACCCTAAACCAAATCACCTTCTCAGACGCGCCACGGGGATATTGAGGTTCTGGCGGTACTTCGCCACCGTGCGTCGTGCCAGCTGGAACCCCTTCTCATTCAGCATGGCCGTAAGTTCGTCATCCGTCAGCGGGTGCTCCTTATCCTCCTTGTCGATGGCCTCCTGTATCACCTTCAGGATCTGTCGGGTAGTGAGCTCCGTGCCATCCTCGGTGGTATAGCCATCGCTGAAGAAGTGCTTCAGGCGATAGATGCCGAAATTGGTCTGCACATACTTACTGTTGCTCACACGTGACACTGTGGAGATGTCGAGCTTGGCATGCTCCGCCACATCCTTCAGGATCATGGGATGCAGCTGTGCCTCGTCGCCCGTAAGGAAGAAGTTGCGCTGCAATTCTATGATGGCCTTCATGGTGGTGAGCAACGTCTGCTGGCGCTGACGGATGGCATCGATGAAGTTCTGTGCCTTGTCTATATAGTCGCGCAGGTATTTCACCGTATCCCGTGATTGCGGTGTCTTCAGCTTCCCTTGCTGCTCAGCCAACTGCTTGTATTCCCGACTGATATGCAGCTCCGGCACGTTCTTATCGTTCAGAGAGAGCGTGATGTCACCGTTATCGCCGGTCTCCACGATGAAGTCGGGCACTATCTGCTGGAAATTCTTGTCGATAGACTCCCCCAGCGAAGACCCTGGGCGTGGATTCAGGCGCGTGAGCTCCTTGAACACCTGCTCGAAGTACTCCTTCTCCAGCCCCATGCGTTGCTGAATCTTATCCTTATGCTTATGTGTGAACTCCTCGAAATACTTGGAGATGATAGTCTCCTCGTCTTGCAGCAGCGCCAGTGCCTCTTGGTTGCCCCGTGCCTGCTGCTTCTTGCGGCGTATCTGTATGAGCAGACACTCCTGCAGGCTCCGTGCCCCGATGCCCGCAGGATCGAACTCCTGCACCACACGCAGCACCTCCAGCACCTCCTCCTCGCTTACCTCGATGCCCTCATAGACAAACAGATCATCTATCAGGCCGTCCATCGGCTTGCGCAGCAGTCCGTCATCATCCAGCGACCCTATCAGATACTCGGCAATCTGCTTCTGCTGTGGGGTGAAGTAATGCTCCGCTATCTGTGCCCGCACGCTCTCATAGAAAGAGGTGGAATCGCTGAAAGGAATCTCGCGCACCTGCTCCCCCGCACTGCGGTTGTGCGTCTGAAGTTGGTAGGCCGGAATCTCATCGTCATCATTCAGCAGATAGTCGTTCATCTCCTGATCATCATGCAGTCTCTCCTCGCTGCCCTCATGCTCCTCATAGTCCTGCTCCTCCTCATGGTCATCGGCACTTACCTCACGGCCTTCCTCAAGGGCAGGATTGTCTATCAGCTCATCATGGATGCGCTCCTCGAACTCCACTGTAGGCAGTTCCAGCAGCTTCACCACCATGATCTGCTGTGCAGAGAGCTTCTGCACCTGCGCCTGCGTCTGCATTTGGACGTTGGTTGTCTTCGAATTCTGGGGCATAGTGATAGGGTGTTATAAATTTTAGGGCAAAGATAGTGCAAACCATTTTTTATTCCTATCTTTGCCGTAAATAAAAACAAAAAAATTATCACTATGTTTCCTAAAGAGACCTATATACAACGCCGTGCAGAGCTGAAGAAACAAGTAGGCTCAGGCGTTTTGCTTTTCTTGGGCAACGATGACATGGGACTCAACTATGAGGACAATGCCTACCGCTATCGCCAAGATTCATCATTCCTCTACTATTTCGGCATCTCAAACGCCGGACTTTCTGCCGTTATCGACATCGATGAAGACCGTGAGATCATCTTCGGCGATGAGTTGAGCATCGACATGATCGTGTGGACAGGCATACTGCCTACCCTGCATGCACAGGCGCTGGAAGTTGGCGTATCTGATACCCGCCCTGCACTGGAAGTGGCAGACTATCTGAAGAAGGCGCAGGAAGGCGGTCGTGCCATACACTACCTGCCTCCATACCGCCCTGAGCACCGCATCAAACTGCTGGAGTGGCTGGGTGTGCCTTTCGCAGCGCAGAAAGGCTCCATTCCTTTCATCCGCGCCATCGTGAAGCAGCGCAACCATAAGACAGCCGAGGAAGTGGTGGAGATAGAGAAGGCCTGCGACGTGACGGCAGAGATGCACATTGCCGCCATCAAGTGCCTGCGCCCTGATATGTATGAGTATCAGGTGCGTGCAGAGATAGAGCGCGTGGCTATGGAGCATGGCATGGAACTCTCATTCCCTACTATTGCCACGAAGAACGGTCAGACGCTGCACAACCACTCCTATGATAATAAGGTGGAACCGGGCGACCTCTTCCTGATAGATGCTGGTGCCGAAACCCCGATGGGCTATGCAGGCGACATGTCGTCTACCTTCCCTGCCGACAAGACCTTCACCACCAAGCAGCGTGAGGTTTATGAAATCCAGAATGCCATGCATCTGGAATCTGTGAAGGCCCTGCGCCCAGGCATCCCATACATGCAGGTGTATGAGCTTTCTGCCCGCGTGATGGTAGAAGGCATGAAGCAACTGGGCTTGATGAAGGGCAATGCCGAGGATGCCGTGCGTGAAGGTGCTCATGCCCTGTTCTATCCACACGGATTAGGCCACATGATGGGACTTGATGTGCATGATATGGAGAATCTCGGTGAGATCTGGGTAGGCTACGACGGTCAGCCTAAGAGCACCCAATTCGGCCGTAAGAGTCAGCGCCTTGCCATCCCATTGGAGCCAGGCTTTGTGCATACCGTAGAGCCAGGCATCTACTTCATTCCAGAGCTGATAGATCTGTGGAAAGGCCAGAAGAAGTTCACCGACTTCATCAATTACGACAAGGTGGAGGAGTACCGTCACTTCGGCGGCATCCGAAACGAGGAAGACTACCTCATCACCGAAACCGGTGCCCGCCGTCTTGGCAAGAAGATTCCTTTGACACCAGAAGAGGTGGAAGCTTTGAGGTAATGAAATGCGGTTATAATCTGCGGTAAGTGGTAAAAAAAACGACTTACCGCAGGTTTTGTTGCCAAATTTCTCTAAAAATGCCCCTTCTTGGGCTTATAATCTGCGGTAAGTGGTAAAAAAAACGACTTACCGCAGGTTTTATTTAATAACTTTATTATCTTTGCATCATTCAATAAATAATAGTACGTGATGATTGGCAGAGAAAAAGAGCAACAGCAATTGAGGCAGGCTTACGACTCAGAAGCATCTGAGTTTGTCGCAGTATATGGTCGTAGGCGTGTAGGTAAGACTTTCCTGATTCGGGAAGTGTTTAACTATTCGTTCACTTTCCAGCATGCAGGATTGGCCAACTCTATGATGAATGACCAACTCATAGCTTGGCACTCATCACTCCAAGATGTAGGGTATCAAGGAAAAGTGGCCAAAAGTTGGTTAGAAGCTTTTGACCAGTTGAAAGATGTCGTAAGGCTATCCAAGGAGAAGAAGAAAGTGATTTTCATTGATGAGATGCCTTGGATGGATACCCCTCGTTCTAAATTTGTTGCAGCCCTAGAGCATTTCTGGAATAGCTTTGCTTCTGCCCGTAGGGATGTCTTGTTGATAGTATGCGGATCGGCTACTTCATGGATTATAAACAATGTATTCAAAAATCACGGAGGATTACACAACAGAGTCACCTGTCGCATCCATCTTATGCCTTTTACACTCAATGAATGTGAGCGTTTCGTCGCAGAGCGTAAGCTCGACTTTTCTAAGCATCAGTTGTTGATAGGCTATATGGTCATGGGAGGTGTGCCTTTCTATTGGTCATTGTTGCAGCGTGGACTCAGCCTTGATCAGAATATCGATGAATTGTTCTTTTCGGCAGATGGCGCTTTGCGTCATGAGTTCAATGAGTTGTATGCCTCCCTGTTTAAGCATCCAGAATCATACGTCAAGGTGATTGCTGCTTTGGGAAAGAAGAACGCTGGCATGACGCGTGAGGAAATCTTGGCCTCAGATAGTGATTTGTCGGACAATGGGAAACTGACGCAGGTGTTGGAGGACTTGGAGTATAATGGCTTTATCCGCCGATATAATGTCATTGGAAAGAAACTGCGCAGTGCAGTTTCCCAGTTGATAGATAATTTCACCTTGTTCTATTTTCGCTTTCTGCAGGATAATGTTGAAAATGATTCACATTTCTGGACACATCACATAGATACACCTATTTATAACACATGGTGCGGGCTGGCATTTGAGCGCGTTTGTTTCATGCACATCCGTCAGATTAAGCAGGCGTTGGGTATCGAGGGAATAGCCTCTAATGTCTATGCTTGGCAAGTAAAAGCCAGTGAGGAGACAGGGCCTGGTGCCCAGATAGATATGCTTATAGACAGAGCTGATCAGGTCATCAACCTCTGTGAAATAAAGTTTTCTACCCGTGAGTTCAGCATAGACAGGGTTCTGTCAGATGCACTGCGTATGAAAAAAGCCCGCTTTGCGGAAAGTACGAAGAATCGAAAAGCTCTGCACCTCACTATGATTACTACCTACGGATTAGTGCATAACATGTACTGGGGTGATATCCAAAAAGAGGTTACTGCCAGTGATCTCTTTAAAGAGTGAAAAACATCTTCCACATCTTCCATCTTCCACGGCGGCATATAAATCATGGATTATCTTGTGGAAGATGTGTGGAAGATGTGGAAGATGATGTCCAAAAAGGGTGATTTTCGCGTGCATTCGTGCACAAAATGCTCCGTTTTGCTGCTTTGATATGGGCCAGAATCCGGCTGTTATCATTGAATCATAACACGATTACGTAGTAAGCGTAAAGGTATTACGTCGGCTGCATAAAGGTTTTACGCCCGTTGCGTAATACTTTTACGCAAGCCACGTAATGGGGCGTAATAGATAATACATAAGAATCATATAACAAGCATTTCGTGGAGTATGAGGAGTAAAAACTTATCAAAGTTCTTTCTGATATAGGGCTTCATGCATTCATGAATCAGAATGAACTGGAAAGTATCACCATTTTGGCTGTTAATCCCCCAGCAATTTCATCTGAAACCTTGGTTAATACAAATGATTGTCCTATATATGTTCCTGCAAGTAGTTTAGCAGCATATCAGACTGCCTTCAATTGGACATATTATAGCGATAGGATTCATGCTATTGAATAGCGTGTCTGTTCTAAAATTTGGGATACTATTGCCCCACTAGGGATCATCCTAGCGGGGCAAAATATTTACTTATATGAGGCATTATAGGTGATTACAGATGTCATGAGACCGTGGGACCTGAGATCATGAGTCGCGTGGATGCCTCTGCCCTTCCTCCGTTGTATCTCCGCTGTTCCTCCGTTGTGACTCCGCTTTTTTTAACAGAATAATGGTGATGCATGGGGGGAGAGAATAGGAGATAAATCTATGAATACTGTGCAAAAACAGGGGGAGAAGAGAAATTATTTTTTTTCGGTAATTTTTTTTCGGTAAAATTTTGCATGGATGAATAAAGTCACTATTTTTGCGAAAAAGTAGGCTTATGACAAGAACTATCAATCCGTTTGTTGTTACAGGTAAGATTCCGTCTGCCTATTTCTGTGACAGGGTAGAGGAGTCAAAGTTGCTGCTGAATGCACTGACTAATCAGATGAATGTGGTGCTGACAGCAGAAAGGCGTATGGGGAAAACGTCTTTGGTGGATTTCGTATTCGATAAACCAGAGATTAAAACTGAATATGTCACTATTGCAGTAGATATCTTGCATACTACAACTTTCAAAGAGTTTATTCTGGCATTAGGCAGTGCTGTGTTTGAACGATTGGCTACTCGAAGTGACAAGCTGATGCGTCTATTTGCATCCACCCTGCGGTCTCTAAGTGCCTGTTTTGGTTATGATCCTGTGCAAAACTCACCCACATTTGATTTGAAGATTGGTGACATCGTCAATCCTGCTTACTCTTTAGGAGAGATTATTCAGTATTTAGAAAATGCAGACACACATTGTCTGATTATCATAGACGAATTTCAACAAGTGACTAAATATCCAGAAAAGAATGTAGAGGCATTGCTGCGCACGCACATCCAAAAACTACAAAATGCAAACTTCGTTTTTTCTGGAAGTCAGCGAAGGATCATGGAAGAGATGTTCTTTTCTAACAAGCGACCTTTCTATCAGAGCGCAAAGTCTATAAGGCTTGAGCCTATAGAGAAAGCGGTCTATTGTGATTTTGCCATTTCCCTATTCAAACAAGGGACGAAGAATATAGCGGCTGATGCTTTCGAATACGTTTATGATATTTTTCACGGGGTAACACTTTATGTACAACGTATCATGAAGGATGCGTATTCTGAAACTCCTAAAGGAGCTACTTGCAGCCATGAATTGGTGAAAGAGCTTGTGGAACGCTATATAGCAGAGAATGACGAACGACTTCGTGAGCAGATGGCGTTTATCTCTGAAGCGCAAAAAGAGCTGCTTTATGCCATCCATTCAGAAGGTAAGGTGAAGAGCATTACGTCTGCAGCCTTCATAAAAAAGCATCGCCTTAAATCTGCCAGCTCATCACAAAGTGCAGCCCTGAAACTGTTGGAATATGATTTCATAACGCGTAAAGAACAAATATATAGCATCTCTGACCCTCTGCTTGATCTCTGGTTAAGCAGAATGAATCTTCAGCCTTAGCGTATCACTTGATCTCATTGTCTCACGGTCTCAGGTCTCATCGCTTTGCCGGCCTTGTAGTAAGCTGATTGATGCGGTAAAGGGCAGCGGAGGCTTGCTCGGCAGTTATGCTGAGGTAGGCACGGGTGCCTCCCTGACGCGGGGTAAAGGTGGTGTAGCCTTCGTCATCTACATGGACATCGCCCCAAGGACTGAGGGTGAAGTAAGTAGGAGAGGGTTCCACGGCATAGAGGGTGGCTACAGCATCCCAGATTTCACTGTCGTAAGGCATGGCTTGATAGCGTTCATAGGCTTCCTTTAAAGGATGAAGGCTGGCCCAAAGTAACCCTTGCTCCACGGTAGTGGCTTGGTATTTCACTTGGGCACCTACCTCGAAAGGCGTATAGACAATAGGCGAAGGCCATTCATGCGCAATCATCTGCGCAGAAGGGATGTCCTTGATGACATTGTACTCGGCGATAGGGTAAGGACCGAAGCTGCCTGCCATTATGGAAAGTAGGCGCACCTTCTGACGGATAAGCTCCTTGCCTGTCAGTGGGGAAATGTCATCGGCAGGAGATTGGAGCAGTTTCACGATGTTGATGGAGAATCCCACAGAGATCAGTATCACCGAACTATCGGGTTGTGCGGCCAGCGTCTTACGGTAAAGCGCTACGGCCTCTGGGATACTGTCATTCTGGAAGTCGGGACGCTGAAACAGCAGATTGCCTTGCGCATCGGACATCTGGCAAATAGCTTCCGCATAGTTAAGCGCATCAAAATTGCTGCTGATGCCTTGCTCTGCCCGCCCGATAGGGATATCTGGATAGCCATACCAATGATTGGTAAGGTGTAGGAACTCGGCAGCATAGGGGCTGTCGGTATTAACGCACTCTGCTGCCAGATTGATCTGCCCATCATCTACATATTTATAAAGCATGTCGAGCGCCACTACATCGTCGATATAGTTGCCTATATCGGTTTCGAGGATAACAGAAGGCAGGGGCTGCTCCTCCGGAGAGGAACAGCCTGCTGCCATCAAACACAGTGTTAATAGGCCTAAGTAGTATTTCTGAATAATGCGTTTCAAAACGGCGTTCTCCCAGCGTTATTTGAAACAAAGTGGAGCCAAGTCGCGCAGATTCTGGGTCCATACATACCAAGTATGTCCGCCAGGGATTTCGCTATATTCATGCTTGATGCCGAACTTATCGAAAGAAGCACGTGTAGCGATGCAGTTCTTGTAAGCGATGTCTTCTTCACCGCCCATATAGAAGCGATAAAGCTTGAATGCCTTGTTCATCTCGGCAGCATGCTCCTTGAGGTAAGGCTCCCATTGTGCATAGAGGTCGGAACCCTCAAACCAACCCGTTGAAAGTGGAAATACATAAGCGAAGCTGTTGTAATGACGCAGAGATACGTTCAGAGTCTCCAAACCACCCATGGACAGACCTGCCAACGCACGGTGCTGAGCATCAGCAATCACGCGGTAGTTGTTCTCGATATAAGGAATCAGGTCGTTCATCATGTCATCGGTGAACTTGTCGGTATCTACGCTGCCATCAGGCATCACCACAATCATAGGCACGATCTTACCCTCGGCAAGCAGGTTGTCCATGATGAAGTTGGCACGACCCACATTAGGCCAAGCATAGTCATTGTCGCCACCGCCATGAATCAGATAAAGCACTGGCAGCTTGTCGGTGCTCTTCTCATAGCCAGCAGGTGTCCAGACATGCGCACGGCGGGTAGTGTTGAATGTAGACGACTTGTAGTAAATCTCAGCAGTAGCTCCGTGAGGCACATCCTTCATCTGCCAAAAAGCATCCCCTGCAGGGTCAACATCCAGCAATGGCTTGAGGCTATTGGTGTAAAGAGCCTTAGGATCATCCACTTGCAGGCCATCCACTACGAAATTATAGCGGAATGTGCCGATTCTGTCGTTCTCAATCTTACATTCCCACACCCCATTGTCTTGGCTGGTGAATACAGCTGGCTTGCCCCAAGGAGCGATGTCGCCGCCTACGCCAACAGTCTTGGCTTCAGGAGCATAGATGCGCAGAGTGACGGTTCTGTCGGGATTAACAGTCACAGAATGCAGGGTGTCGTTTGGTGTAGGTGTGCGTTGGAACTGTGCACTGACGCTACCTGCCATCAGTAAGCAAGTGCCCAATAATAAAGCTTTTGTTCTCATGGGATTAAAATATTAGTTCTCAATTAATAGTTAAAACTGCTTCCTCCGAAAAACTCACGCAGCAGTGAGGTAGGAGGAATATCCTTGTCTTTCACAGGATGGAAGTAGCGTAGGAACTTCAGCAAGCGGTGAGCCTCTGCGTAAGCCTCGCAATTCTGGGGAACTTCCCGCAACACGGGTTCTACATGCGGGCGAAGTACGGCCATCTCGAAAAGCAAGGCAGAGTTGAACGTAGCATCGGCATTCTCCTGGAATGGGAAAATCCACTTATCCTCTCCCTGTCGTACACTTGGCCAGCGCATGATGGTCTGCTCAGCCGAGTATCCACGATAGAGATAGTCGCGCAAGATGCGGCGTATCAAGCGGTTGTCTGTGGTAGGTATCCAGTTGTGATCATCCAGAGAGATGGTGGTCAGTGCCGAGACATACACCTTATACTTATTAGCCTCAGGGATGTGTGGCGTGAGGTCAGGATTCAAGGCATGATTACCCTCCATCACCAAGATCATGTTGGGTGTCAGTTTCAGCTTTTCGCCCCTGTATTCCCGCTTTCCTGTATTGAAATTATAAGTTGGCAGTGACACCTCTTCCCCTTCCAGCAAAGCCTTCATCTGCGTATTGAACATATACAGATCAAGCGCATAAAGGCTCTCAAAGTCGTAATCTCCATGCTCATCGTGGGGTGTATCCACACGGTTAAGGAAGTAATTATCCAGTGAAATAGGGTAAGGAATCAAGCCATTCGCCATCAGTTGCACACTCAGTCGTTTGCTAAAAGTGGTTTTTCCCGAAGACGAAGGACCGGAGATGAGGACCAGCTTCACAGGCTCACTGCTATGGCTACGTCGGAAAATCTCCTCGGCAATGTGAGCAATTTGCTTCTCTTGCAGAGCCTCCACCACATTGATGAGCATCGTGGCATGCCCTTCCATGCATGCATGATTCAAATCGCCTACATTCCCCATGCCACCAATCTCTTCCAGACGGAGATGCTCCTTGAATGCGGCAAACATCTTCTCTTGGCGGATAGGAGTGCGCAGTTGCTCCGGATGCAGCATATCAGGCACAAGCAAAAGCAATCCGTCTTCGTATTTCAAAAGTCCGAATAGATGGATATAACCTGTGCTTGGAAGTAAACTGCCATAGTAATTGTCGATGGTATCCCCCAGTTTGTAGTAATGCGTATAGAGCATCCCAGACGTTTCTAGCAGTCGCACCTTGTCAATGCGATTCTGACTACGAAACAGGGCGATGGCATCTTCCGTGTGGCACTCCACCTGTTCAAAGGCGATATCGGCACTGATGATATCCTGCATTTTCTGTTTGATAGCCTCCACATCATCTTCGGTCACTGCCCTGCCTAAGCGAAGGTCGCAGAAATAGCCGTTGGAAACGGGATGCTCCATCAGAATCTTCCCGTTGGGGTATAGTTCCGTCACAGCCTTGTAGAGTACGAAGCATAATGAGCGTACATAGGTGCGCATGCCGTCGGGAGATGAAAGGTCCAGAAACTCAATGTCCTTATTGGTATAGACCTTATAGTTAAGCTCCTTCGTGGTATTGTTCACACGGGCACACGCCACTTGGTGAGGCAGCTTGCAACCTATCTGATGATAAATATCAAGCAGCGAACTGCCGTTCTCTACATCGTAGTAAGTATGATTATTCTTACAGTAAATCTCTAACATAGCAATTAGCGTATGAAAAATAAAGCCCCCAAACAGAGGGCTTTATGGCTTTCAGGAATGTGTAATTATGCTTCTTTCTCAAAGTCTTCTTTACCAACACCACAGAGAGGGCAAACCCAATCTTCAGGAAGAGCTTCAAAAGGAGTTCCTGGCTCGATGCCATTATCTGGATCACCTACTTCAGGATCATACACATAGCCACATACGGTGCAAACAAATTTGTCCATAATCTGATTTTTTTAATTAGTTAGCGTTACGTAAGCAAAGGAACGAAAAATATTTGAGGAAAGCATCAAGAATGGGAAATTATTTTTACGATTTGATGAAAAAAAACTTTTCATTGGGTTAGAATGATTAATTGTAGTATTTTTGTGCTCGTATAAAAGATTGAAAGAAAAATGACAGAGACGAATCTCTATTTACGGGGACTGACCGATGCCGAAGTGCAGGAGAGTAGGACACAGCATGGCGTGAACCTGCTCACTCCGCCTGTGCGCCCTTCGATGTGGAAGCTCTATCTGGAGAAGTTCCAAGACCCCGTGATTCAGATATTGCTGGTGGCTGCCTGCCTTTCCTTGGTGATTTCCGTCATCCAGAATGAATACGCAGAAACCATCGGCATCATTGTGGCTATTTTGCTGGCTACAGGCATAGGCTTCCTCTTCGAGTATGATGCCAATAAGAAATTCGACCTCCTAAATCAAGTCAATGAAGATACGTTGGTGAAGGTGCGCCGTAATGGCGGTGTGTGCGAGATTCCGCGTAAGGATTTGGTAGTGGGTGATGTGGTGTTGTTGGAAACGGGAGAGGAGATTCCTGCCGATGGCAATTTAGTGGAATCTATGAACCTGCAGGTGAATGAATCTAACCTCACGGGAGAGCCAATGGTGAACAAGTCCGCAGATCCGGCACATTTCGATGATGAGGCGACCTATCCCAGCAACCGACTGCTGCGTGGCACGATGGTGATGGATGGACATGCGGGATATATCATTGATAAGGTGGGCGATGCCACGGAGATAGGCAAGGTGGCACGGCAAAGTACCGAAACCAACATGGAGCCTACACCGCTGAACCTGCAGCTGGATCGCTTGGCAAAACTGATCGGCCATGTAGGCTTTACGGTGGCAGCACTGGCCTTTGGTGTCTTCTTTGTAAAAGATGTGCTGCTGCATTACGATTTCTCCACGTTCCATACCTTCGGCGACTGGATGCCTGCGCTGCAAGACACCCTGCAATATTTCATGATGGCAGTGACGCTTATCGTCGTGGCTGTGCCAGAAGGACTACCCATGAGTGTGACGCTGAGCTTGGCTCTGAATATGCGTCGCATGCTGAAGACCAATAACCTAGTGCGCAAGATGCATGCCTCCGAAACTATGGGTGCTGTAACTGTGATTTGTACCGATAAGACCGGCACCCTCACACAGAACCTGATGCAGGTGCAGGAGATGGTAAA
This sequence comes from uncultured Prevotellaceae bacterium, assembly GCA_937891085.1. Classification (GTDB taxonomy): domain Bacteria; phylum Bacteroidota; class Bacteroidia; order Bacteroidales; family Bacteroidaceae; genus Bacteroides. The sequence goes on from CALAEY010000118.1 coordinate 33,707, forward strand.
CCTGGCTTCTGAAGTTGCTCCAGATGCGTTGTTCTATGAGGGCATCGCAGTCAATTCTACCGCTTTCTTAGAGAAAGCCGAGAAAGGGAAGCCCCATGGTGTGGGCAATCCTACAGAAGTGGCCCTGCTGCTTTGGCTATACGAGAAAGGTATAGATTATTTACAACTGCGTGAAGAGGCAGAGATAATAGACCAACTCACGTTCTCTACGGAACGAAAGTATATGGCTACGTTGGTGCACTCCAAAGTGAACGGCAAGCTTATGCTTTATGTCAAAGGTGCGCCAGAGATAGTGCTCTCTCTTTGTCATGAGCCTGTGCTGGAAGCTGGCAGCCCAGCGATAGAAGCACAGTTGCTTGCATTCCAAGAGCGAGGTATGCGTACCTTAGGTTTTGCTTGCAGGGAAGTGCAGGCAGAGGAATCTCAAGACTGCAAGGAACTTTTACAGAAACAAGACCTCGCTTTCACGGCTATCACAGCCATCAGCGATCCTGTACGTGCCGATGTGTCTGCCGCAGTAAGGAATTGTCAGCAGGCAGGCATTGATGTAAAGATTGTCACAGGAGATACGCCTGCCACTGCCCGAGAGATAGGACGTCAGATAGGTTTGTGGAAAGACACGGATACAGAAGGCAATGCTATTACTGGTGCGGAATTTGCCAACTTGTCGGATGCAGAGGCATTGGAGCGGGTGATGGATGTCAAGATTATGAGCCGTGCACGTCCGACGGATAAGCAGCGCTTGGTGCAGCTCTTGCAGAAGTGTGGGGCTGTAGTGGCAGTGACGGGTGATGGTACCAATGATGCGCCTGCACTGAATCAGGCCCAGGTAGGACTCTCCATGGGCGATGGTACTTCTGTGGCGAAAGAAGCCAGTGACATCACGTTGCTCGACAACTCCTTCCATAGCATTGGTACGGCTGTGATGTGGGGACGCTCGCTCTATAAGAACATCCAGCGTTTCATTCTTTTCCAACTCACCATCAACTTCGTGGCACTGTTTGCCGTATTGATAGGTGCTTTTATCGGAACCGAATTGCCATTGACTGTGACGCAGATGCTCTGGGTAAACCTTATCATGGATACTTTTGCCGCCTTGGCTCTGGCATCCATCCCTCCGAGTGAAGATGTGATGATGGAAAAACCGCGTAAGTCGTCTGATTTTATCATCTCTCGCACCATGTGGGCAAATATCATAGGCGTAGGTGTCTGCTTCTTAGCTTTATTGCTGGGTATGCTCATGGCCTTCGACGAGATGCCAGGCGGAATGACCGTGCGTCGCCTTACCATTTTCTTCACCACATTTGTGATGCTGCAGTTCTGGAATCTCTTTAATGCCCGTGCCTTCGGAGGTAAGGCTTCCGCTTTCAGTCATCTTGGAGAGTCGTATGGCTTAGAATTGGTGGCTGTCATCATTCTGGTGGGACAGTTCCTTATCGTGCAGTTTGGCGGAGAGGTGTTCCGCACCGAACCACTTGATTGGCAGATGTGGGGACTTATTATAGGAGGAACGTCTGTGGTGCTATGGATAGGTGAGGCTGTGAGATGCGTAAAACGATTAATAAAATAAGTAATGTGTAAAATTAAGGATAATGGAATCATACTTTGCAACGGTAGGTTTTTTCGATGGTGTGCATAGGGGGCATAGGGACCTTATCAAACAACTGATAAAAGTATCCAAGAAGCGGAAAATGAAATCGGCTGTGGTGACGTTCAGGCAGCATCCCCGCAGAGTATTGAATCAAGAGTACCAGCCTCAGTTACTCACAACATGTGAAGAGAAAGAATGGCTCTTAAAGAACACATGCGATATGGATGAATGCTTTATGCTCGATTTCACCGTGGAGCTGGCATCCTTCAGTGCTAAAGAGTTTATGCAGTTCTTGAGAGATGAATATAATGTGAGAGGACTGCTGATAGGCTATGACCATAAGTTTGGGCATAATCGTTCTGAAGGTTATGAAGATTATGTACGCTACGGAGAAGAGCTTGGCATCGAGGTGTTGCAGGCTGTACCTTTTCAGACTAAGGAAGGCTTAATCATTAGTTCTTCCATAATACGGCAGTATGTAACGGAAGGCAAGATGGCAAAAGCTGCTTATCTTTTAGGTTGTGGCCTTTTTGTCAGTGGTACGGTAGTACTTGGGCATCAGATAGGGCGTACCATCGGTTTCCCTACAGCCAATATTAAACTCGATGAGGAAAACAAGCTATTGCCTCCTGATGGTGTCTATGCAGTGTTTGTAATGGTGGATGGTATCATGCATCCTGGAATGATGAATATAGGAAAGCGTCCTACGATGGACAATGGTAATGATCTCAGTATAGAGATTCATGTCATCCATTATAAAAAGGATCTTTACGGAAAGTATCTCATGGCTATGGTAATAAACCGTGTGCGTGATGAGAAAAGATTCAGTTCTAAAGAAGAGCTTGCCACTCAGTTAGAAGAAGACAAGGGGAAAATAGAAGGAATTTTGAAAGAGTCTGATAAATAGTAAGTGAATATGAAAAAAGCGATTATTCTGGTTTTGATTTATTTCTTGGTACAAGTGGCGGCTGCCCTGCTTTGTATGGGGGCGATGATTATTTACCAATATGCTACCACGGGAAGTTTTGTTACCACTGACATGACCTCTGACATCATGGCTCCCATGATGGTTCTTGGCTTTGTGCTGATGTCGCTCATTTTATGGAAGGGTGGGTATCTGCGCCCCTTCAATGAAGTGTGGAATGTGCTTACTCCTTCTTATCTGGGATGGACAGCCTTGCTGGGATGTGCATTGATTTTCTTGATAGACAGTCTGCTCAGTTTGTTTGATTTCCTTCCAGATATATTGGAAAATGCGTTCGAGGCCCTCGAATCTGGTTGGCTTGGCATTTTTGCGGTTTCCGTGCTTGGTCCTATCCTTGAGGAGATGCTCTTCCGTGGTGCCATCACGCGAGAGTTGCTGAAGCGTTATAAACCCCAGCATGCCATTTTGTTTTCAGGTTTGATATTCGGACTTTTCCACATCAATCCTGCACAGGTTGTGCCTGCTATGCTGATTGGTTTTGTATTGGCCTGGTTGTATTGGCGCACCAAGAGTATTATTCCTGGCATTATCATTCACATCATCAATAACTCACTTTCGTGCTACATTACTGTTGTCCATCCTGAAGCAGAGAGCCTTACAGACTTGTTTGGTGGCAGGGCACCAGTAGCCTTTGGCATTCTGATTGCCATTGCCCTTTGTTATGTCTGCGTGATGAAGCTTAATAATGTTGAAGAGAAAGTCAATCCAGATGATTCTCCTTTGTCTTGAATGCCAAGGCATACATGCGAATCTGCTTCACCATTGACAGCAAGCCATTGCTGCGGGTAGGAGAGAGGTGCTCATGCAACCCGATGCGGTCGATAAAGTAGAGGTCTGCATTCAGGATCTCTTCTGGAGTATGGCCTGAAAGTACCTTGACGAGCAATGCAATGATGCCTTTCACGATGAGGGCATCACTCTCTGCTTGGAAGACGATGTTCCCATCGACATAGTCGGCATGAAGCCATACCCGACTTTGGCAACCTTCTATCAGGTTGCTTTCTGTCTTGTACTTTTCATCCAGCGGAGCTTGCTCGTTGCCTAAGTCGATAAGCAGCTGATAGCGGTCCATCCAATCGTCAAAGTCGCTGAACTCAGCGATAATCTCATCTTGTATTTCGTTGATAGTCATAATCTCTGTAAATAAAATCCAATTGATTATTTCTCACTATAAATCACCTGCAGCAAAGTCTGACCAACGGCTTGCAGGGTTTGGCGGTCTATGGCATCCATGTCATCCTTCACCGTATGCCAATGCTCGAAGAAACTATATTGGTCACTGGTGGCAATGATGTCGATGGTAGGAATGTGTGCCAGTCTGTTCACAAACAAGTGGTCGTCAGTGGCACCACCGCCGTCTTGTTTCTTGAAATACTTGCCAAAACCCAACTTATCAGCAGCACGCCACACTTTGCGGTTGACATCCTTGGCAAACATCTCTGAGTAGTATTCATACTTGAAAGTGGCATCCTTACCACCTACCATGTCGAGCAGAATGCCATATCGAGCACCATAGCCCTGAATGTGTGGATTACGCGCCCAGTATTGTGAACCTAAGCACCAATGCTCTTCAACGTGTTCACCTTTATAATCTCTGTGTGTGCCGTAATCCTCAGCATCGAAGAAGATGATGTCAATGCCTATCGAAGGCGCTTGTTGCTGAAGCTGTCTGGCCACCTCCAGTAAGATACCTACACCACTGGCACCATCGTTGGCACCGAGAATGGGCGTGTAGTGCTTCTGAGGATCGGGGTCGTTATCTGCCCAAGGGCGACTGTCCCAATGTGAGAAGAGTGCGACGCGCTTCTTGCTCTCAGGGTTGAATGCGCCAACGATGTTGCGGGCATTCAGAAGTTTGCCATCATAGCTGGAGACAGAAGCCTGTTGTACGTAGAGTTTGGCACCGAATTGTTCCAACTGGCGGATAAGATAGTCGCCACAAGCCTGATGTGCTTCCGTATTAGGAACGCGAGGACCGAAGTCCACTTGGCTCTTCACATAGTGGTAGGCACTGTCAGCATTGAATACAGGCACATTTTCTGTACTAAAAGTCTCTTCTTCGGCATATCCGGCTTGTTGACTGCTGCCACAGGCAACCATATTAAGCATCAGCCATGCTGCGAGCATGGAGAAGGTATAAGGGATGTTCATTTCAGTATTGTAAGTTTAGTTTGTTTTCCGACTTCAAGTTTCACACGGCTACCTTCGATGAGCGGATAGTTTGCCGTGACATGTCCCACAGGGAATCCGAAGCAAATAGGAATGTGGTATTCTTTCACCACATCTGCCAGAGCACCATAGAGTTCCTTACCGAGTCCCATGTTCTCAGTATATTCAGTGAACTGTCCGATGATAAGTCCGCTGATACGTTCCAGAACGCCACCGATCTTCAGATTATAGAGCATACGCTCCACGGCATGTGGACGTTCTCCCACATCTTCCAGAAAGAGGATGGTGCCATCAGCAGGGATGTCGTAAGGCGTGCCACGAAGTCCGTAATACACGGCAAAGTTGCCACCACGCAAAATGCCCTCTGCCTTTCCCTTGTGGTTGAGACGGTTGGCCTCACAGGTATAGGTAATGAGGCTCTTGCGGTCTTGATATTCTCCGAAGAGTATGCGTCGCATAGCTTCTGCAGCAAAGTCATCGGCAGGTTCTTCTGCCAGATGACGTGCCATAGGGCCATGCAGAGAAGCGAAGCCTTGCTGCTGAAAATAGCAGTGCAGGGCAGTGATATCACTGAATCCTATCAACCACTTGGGGTGTTCGCGAAACTTGGTAAAGTCCAGTTTCCCTATAAGGTGCTGTGCTCCATAGCCACCTCGGCTGCAAAGGATGACCTTCGCAGTTTCATCGTCCATAGCTGCCTGCAGGTCTTTCAGGCGTACACGGATGGTTCCTGCGAAAGAGGCATAGCTATCGGCATAGTGAGGTGCCACCTTCACACGGAGTCCCCATGATGCCAATCGTTTCCAAGCTGAGGCAACTATCTCACGCTCCATCTTTCCAGAGGGGGAGATGATGATAACTTTATCGCCTTTCTCCAAGAAGGGAGGGAATATCAGTGAATCCATTATTCGTTCTGTTTTATTATTAAAGAAGGAAGAGAACTGTAGGCTCTCTTCCTTCCATATTATAATAAGGTAGACTATCAGTCATTATGCTCACGACGTGGGCGATCGTTGTACTCACGGCGTGGACGGTCATTATGCTCACGGCGGTCGTCACGACGATCATCACGACGGTTGTTGTCGCGATTGTACTCCCGGCGTGGACGCTCTGGGCGCTCCTGATAGCCTTCAGGTTTTGGCAGCAATACACGGCGAGAGAGCTTGAACTTGCCTGTCTTGTCATCGATATCGAGCAACTTCACTTCGATCTCGTCACCCTCATGGATACCAGCTTCCTCAACGGTCTCCAGACGCTTCCAATCGATCTCGGAGATGTGGAGCAAACCATCCTTGTTAGGCAGGAACTCTACGAAGCAACCATAAGGCATGATGCTCTTCACCTTACCAGTGTAAGTTTCACCAATCTCAGGAACAGCTACGATAGCCTTGATCATATTGACTGCAGCATCGATGCTGGCCTTGTTGCTGGCTGCAATCTCGATCTGTCCGCCCTGCTCGTCTTCCTCGATGGTGATGGTAGCACCAGTCTCTTCCTGCATACCCTGAATAATCTTTCCGCCCGGGCCAATCACTGCACCGA
>CALAEY010000119.1 GCA_937891085.1 uncultured Prevotellaceae bacterium
AATTATTCTAACGGAACGGCTTCCACTCGAATTTATGTATTAATAGATATTACCTTAAAAGTTGTGTAGGTAATTTCAATGGTAAGTGGATTGTCTGGACCACCTATAAGTTTAGCATAGGTTGGTTCCAGATTATGTTCCAAAGTATCCATTACCTTGGTTTGGTAGTAAGAGTCTGTATGGAATGATGCAGAAACAGGAATCAGAAGCAGTTTATTTTCTTCTTTCCACTTGGCTTCCATCTCTTCAGTCCATGTTCCAGCAGCAGCCTTCTCTTGCATCTTCTCCTTAATAGTGGTAGTCACTAAACGTGCAATATTCGGGAAAGTATAAGTGTTGTTGCTCGTTGCATTATGTTCCACGTAGTATGACAAGCTATTGTCTGTCACGTGAGCTCCTTCAAAGAAGTCCTTAACATCCTTGGCTCGGATGAGCAACACAGATCCAGGTACATCCATGCTGTAGTCATATTCACTCTTCTGGTCATAATTGGTCAAGACTAAGTTCACGGAGTTGATAGTGTCATTCCTCAAGTCTTCTGCAATCTGGTCATAGGGAATCTCAATGGAAGTGAAGATGCCTGCAGGCGATTTGATGTAAGTGTTGCTGGTCTCTGCCACCTTCTCATTGATTTTTGATGAGTTAGTGAACTTATTGGCCTGAATGACTTCTTTAGTTGAGGCAAATACGATTTGTGTACTAAGGCCGATGGAGTCAGAACCTGCAACCCCTTCATCATCTGTCACTTCCTTTACCAGTTTTACGCCGTTGTCATCTGTGTAATGCGCCAGAAGCGTCATGGTCAGGTCTACACGATCCACATAAAGAATAGTGCCGTCGCCAAAGTCGCTCTTAAGATAAACACCTGGGAATACATGTTTGATAAACTCTTCGGAGTTCTTGAAATATTCAGGATGCGTCCTATTCAGATCAAAGATACGCTGACCATCCTCCTGCTTAAGTTGGAATCTAACATTTGGATAATACGTAGTAGTTTCTCGTTCTTCTGCAGAAACAGTGGCATCGTATGCCGTATAGGCGATAGTGCCTAAAAGATCATCTTCGTTATAGTACTTATCTACGTCAATGTTGGTGTATCTGAAGTTTCTATCCTTAGGATCTCGCTCATCCACCCAATTGTCATTCAGCAAGTAAGCGCTCATACGGCAGGCATTCAGCGGGTCGCCAAACCAAGTGCTGTAGTAGACCACCATTTCAAAATTTCGCACACTGTCGTCCACCAAAACACCAGATGCCTTGCCCGTAGCCTCGTCATAAGAATAGATATCAGGGAAACGATAGTCGTCCAAGCAGTTCATTTCGGTAAGGAAGCTGGCTTCATAATAGCCGAAGTTCGGATCTGTGTAACGTCCGATATAGCCCTTGCTTGATCTAGCATACACAGAGTCTGCTTTCACAGATGAAGTGGTGATGTCGTATGTAACCGTTTGGGATCTCATGACATCGTGTGAAGGCATAATGTCCCAGCCGATTGTACCCGTATTATCATCGCAGCCAACAAAAAAGAGTGCGATAAAAATGAATGCACCAAAGATTTTACTATTCATAGCTTAATCGCATGTAAAGTAACTTTTCTTATTCTGTTTCAAAGAGTCTGTCGTAGAACTTATCACACTCATCGGCTTGGCTTTCTGGGGCTTGGTAGGGGAGGAATGGTTTGCCACTCTTTTTGGCAAACTTGATAAGCTCTTCACTGACATGCTCGCTCTGCTGTATAATGCCATCGGCATAGGTCATGGCCAATTTGCAAAGATTCTCATAGTTGGCAGAATCTTCCAATAGGGCAATGTCTTCAGCGCTGATACCTTTCAGCAGAAGCTTCTCCTTATATTCTGGAGGGAATACTTGTTTGAAGTCGTTCTCGTAAAGTGAAAATACCACTTTTGCCTCACGGAAAGAAGGCTCGTCACAGAAAGCCTTCTTAATATAAAGCGGGGCAAGGGCTGTCATCCATCCATGACAATGCACCACATCTGGATTCCAACGTAGTTTCTTCACAGTCTCCAGCACACCTCTTGCATAGAAAATGGTTCGATCGTCATTCTCTTCATACTCATTTCCATTTTCATCTACCTCTTGAAGTTTTCCTTCGAAGTAATCGTCATTATCGATGAAGTATACCTGCATGCGGGCAGCTTGAATAGAGGCCACCTTGATAATCAGCGGGTGGTCTGTATCATCGATGATGAGATTCATACCAGAAAGGCGAATCACTTCATGAAGCTGGTTGCGGCGCTCGTTGATATTTCCCCATTTAGGGATAAACGTACGTATCTCTTTACCTCTTTCCTGAATGGCCTGAGGCAAATTTCTCCCAACGAGTGACATCTCTGTCTCTGGAACGTATGGAGTAATTTCTTGTGTAATGAATAAAACTTTCTTTACATTAGTCATAATGAATGCATCTCTCTAATTCTATGCAAATGGTGTTAAAAGCAATAAATTAGAATCTCTAATCAATGCTTTTAACCCCATTTTACAATATTCCGATGCAAAGATACAAAAAAATGCTTAATTTAATAGCTTTTATTTTGCTTATTAATCCTTATAATTGTTAACTTTTGTGTCTTTATTAGTTTTTTGTTGGAACAGAATCTTGCAATTTTGCGTCCATAGAAGCAGCTGCACGACGTCCATCACCCATAGCTAAGATGACTGTTGCACCTCCACGTACGATATCACCACCTGCAAAAATAGTAGGAATGTTCGACTGGAGATCGTCGTTTACAGCAATAGTTCCCTTCTTCCCAAGTTCCAAACCCTTTACTGAGCGTGGAACAATAGGGTTAGGAGATACGCCAATTGCCACAATCACGAGGTCGGCATCCAGAGTCTCTGTGGCACCTGGGATAGCTACAGGGCTTCTTCTTCCTGAAGCATCGGGTTCACCAAGTTCCATCTTTTGCAATACCACTTGGCTCACTCGTCCTTGTTCATCTGCCAGATACTCAATAGGGTTGTGGAGGGTCATGAATCTTACACCTTCTTCCTTAGCATGCTTCACCTCTTCCTTGCGCGCAGGCATTTCGTCTTCAGAACGGCGGTAAACTATGGTCGCTGATTCCGCACCCAGTCGTAAAGCTGTGCGCACAGAGTCCATAGCAGTATTGCCACCACCTACTACAACAACGTGTTTGCCAAATGGAACAGGCGTATCCGTATCATTGCTTGCAGCGTCCATGAGGTTCACACGGGTAAGGAACTCATTGGATGAAAGTACGTTGATATAGTTTTCACCTGGGATATGCATGAAATTAGGCAGACCAGCACCGCTACCTACAAAGATGCCCTTAAATCCTTCTTCCTCTAACTGTTCGATACTGATGGTCTTGCCGATGATGCAATCTTTTACAAACTTCACACCCATCTGTGCCAAGGCATTAATCTCAACATCCACAATCTTGTTGGGCAGACGGAATTCTGGGATACCATATTTTAGCACACCACCAATTTCGTGCAGAGCCTCAAATACTGTAACATCATATCCCTTCTTGATCATATCACCAGCAAAGGAAAGACCAGAAGGACCAGAACCAACAACTGCCACTTTGATACCATTCTTTTTCTTAATCTCAGGTACAGTCATCTGGCCACTTTCGCGCTCATAGTCAGCAGCAAAACGCTCCAAGTATCCAATAGTCACGGCTTCGCCCTTCGTCTTGAGGTGAATACAATGGCTTTCACACTGCTTCTCTTGTGGACAAACACGACCACAGACAGCTGGTAATGAACTGGTTTCACGTAATGTGTGTGCAGCCTCAATGAACTCTCCGCGCTCTATATTCTTGATGAATCGAGGTATGTCGATGTTTACAGGGCAGCCTTGAACGCAACCTGGGTTCGCGCAGTCTAGGCAACGTTTTGACTCTATGAGCGCTTGTTCCTTCGTGAGACCTTGGTTGACTTCCTCTTTGCGAATATGTGCACGATAGCCCGGATCCAGTTCGTTCATCTTAGCACGTGCGATCGCCATGCGATCTTTTGGCTTCATGCTCTTTCTGAGTTCTTGTCTCCATGCTGCATCACGACTTTTCTCAAGGGCTTCAGCCTCTGCCTGTGCTTGTGCTTGCTGCTCCTCGTATTTCTTCAACTCAGCCATTTCCTCTGGCTTGTAAGCACCCATGCGCTTCATCATTTCATCGAAATCCACCTTATGACCGTCGAATTCAGGTCCGTCTACACAAACGAACTTTGTCTGTCCGTCAATAGTCACACGGCAGGCTCCGCACATGCCTGTACCATCTACCATAATGGTATTAAGTGATACGTCGGTAGAGATTTCGTATTTCTTAGTTAGCAGGCATACAAACTTCATCATGATGGCAGGACCGATAGCGAAGCACTTATCCACTTTCTCACGTTGGATCACGCTTTCAATACCTTGAGTAACCAAACCCTTATTGCCATAAGAACCATCATCCGTCATGATAATCAGTTCGTCAGAAGCCTTGCGCATTTCGTCTTCCAGAATAATCAGTTCCTTGCTGCGTCCAGCGAGAACGGCAATAACCTTGTTGCCAGCTGCCTTGAGCGCTTGGGCGATAGGAAGCATTGGAGCAATACCCACACCACCACCAGCACAAATGACGGTGCCGAACTTTTCAATGTGTGTAGGTTGCCCTAGTGGACCTACAACGTCGGTGATATAGTCTCCTTCATTGAGTTCACAGAGTTTATGTGTAGACACGCCCATTTTCTGAACTACCAGCGTAATGGTGCCTTTTTCTTCATCTGCTTCTGCAATGGTCAATGGTACGCGTTCGCCCTTTTCACCAATACGGAAAATAACAAAATTACCTGGTCTGCGTGACTTGGCAATCAGGGGTGCCTCAACGACAAACTTAAAAACTTTCTCAGAGAATTGCTCTTTGCTAACGATTTTGTTCATTTTATTTATGATTAGTTGTCTAATTAATCGATTTTTCTTTCAAATTGAAAGCGTCTGCAAAGATAATGCGTTATTTTGCAAATTGCAAAGAATGTAGGACTTTTTTATAATAAAAACGGATTTCACAGTTTCCCATGAAATCCGCTTTATGTAAAGATGTAACAGATAGGATTAGTCTATCATTTCAAAACCTGTGTAAGGTACCAACGCTTTTGGTATGCGAATACCTTCTGGAGTTTGGAAGTCTTCCAGCAATGCAGCTACGATACGTGGGAGTGCCAAAGCAGATCCATTCAAGGTGTGACAAAGTTCAACCTTCTTGTCAGCATTGCGGTAGCGACACTTCAGACGGTTGGCTTGATAAGTGTCAAAGTTGGAAACAGAGCTTACTTCCAGCCAACGCTTCTGGGCTTCCGAATAAACCTCAAAATCATAGCAGATAGCAGCCGTGAAACTCATGTCACCACCACAAAGGCGAAGAATGCGATAGGGGAGTTCGAGCTTCTGCAGCAGTCCTTCCACATGGTCCAGCATCTCTTGATGACTTTCGCGAGAATGCTCAGGTTTATCAATGCGTACCAATTCAACTTTTGAGAACTCATGCAGTCTGTTCAAACCACGAACGTCCTTACCGTATGAACCAGCTTCACGGCGGAAACACTCGGTGTATGCACAATTCTTGATAGGAAGTTCTTTCTCATCTACGATCACGTCACGATAGATGTTGGTTACAGGAACCTCGGCAGTAGGAATCAAATAGAAGTCATCTACTTGACAATGATACATCTGTCCTTCTTTGTCTGGCAGCTGACCAGTTCCATAACCACTGTCGGCATTCACTACCGTTGGAGGCTGGATTTCTGTATAGCCGGCATTGCCTGCTTCTGTCAGGAAGAAGTTGATAAGGGCACGCTGAAGGCGAGCACCTTTACCTTTATATACAGGGAATCCTGCACCAGTGATTTTTACGCCAAGGTCAAAGTCGATGAGGTCATACTTCTTAGCCAGTTCCCAATGTGGCAGTGGATTCTCTGGCAGATCAGTCAGCTTGCCGCCCATTTTCACCACAACGTTGTCCTCTGCTCCAGTACCTTCTGGTACTTCGTCATAAGGGATATTAGGAATGGCATAGAGCAGTTGCTTCAGATCTTCAGCGGCTTTGTCCATCTCTGCTTGAAGAGTCTTGTTTACTTCTTTCAGCTCAGCAACACGTGATTTGGCGTTGTTGGCTTCCTCTTGGTTGCCTTGTTTCATGAGCATACCGATGCTTTTGCTCAGTTTGTTGGCTTCAGCCAGATTGCCGTCCAACACCGTCTGTGTATTACGACGCTTGTTGTTCAGCGCGATCACCTGTTCGATGGTCTCCTTAGCGTTAGCGAAATGCTTTTTCTCCAGACCTTTGATGACCTTTTCGGTATCTTCGGTGATTTGTTTAATGGTAAGCATGATAGATTGCAATTTAAAAAAGGGATGCATCCAATGTGGTATTGGCCGCATCCCTTATTCTTTTACTTAATAAGTGAAACTTATGCTTCTGCTACGGCTTCGGTTGGAATTACATGTACTGAACGCTTGTCAGACTTTCCGTTTACGATGCCTCTCTTGAACTCTACAGTTCCATCAACCAGTGCATACAGGGTGTGGTCCTTGCCCATACCGATGTTTCTGCCAGGATGGAATGATGTACCTCTCTGACGAACGATGATGCTGCCTGCTTTTACAGACTGTCCGCCCCAAATCTTAACGCCTAATCTCTTGCTATGTGATTCGCGTCCGTTCTTAGAACTACTTACACCTTTTTTATGTGCCATAATTGTCTGTTCTTTTTAATGATTAAGCAACTACTTCTTTAATGGTCAGCTCAGTGAACTGCTGGCGATGGCCATTCAGTTTGTGCAGACCTTTTCTTCTCTTCTTGTGGAAAACAAGAACCTTGTCTCCCTTCACCATCTCAGTAACTACTTCGCAAACTACCTTTGCACCTTCTACTGTTGGAGCACCAACGGTAATGGCACCTTCATTGTCTACGAGGAGCACTTTGTCAAACTCTACTGTGGCACCCTTCTCAGCTTCTACCATGTGGTGCACGAACAGCTTTTTGCCAGCCTCAGCTTTGAATTGCTGACCTTGAATCTCTACAATTGCGTACATTTTTATGACGTTTAAAGTTTGCCCGTCGGGTGGCCGCTAATCACTTAGAGGACACTTCTTCGAACCCGTTTCGGTATAATCGGCTGCAAAGATAGGGCTTATTTTTTTATCCCGCAAATTTCTTTGGATTAAAAACTTCTAAAAAATTCTATTCTTCTCTGACAGACTCTGCCTCGGTTTCCGTTTCAGGTGTCTCTTCGATTCGTGCATCGAAGTAGTCTTCCAGTTCTTTTTCTGCAGAATTATTCACGTTACTAAGGTCACGGATAATACTTCCATGCTCCATCAATGCAATGCGTGGGCAGATGTCCACCGTATGATTGAGGTTATGGCTGGAGATAATAATAGTGGCATGTTGAGTGTCATGGTATTTCTTCAGCACATGCTTAATGACGGTCTGTGAAGTAGGATCCAGGAAGTTGAACGGTTCATCAAGTATCAGTATCTGAGGATGATGTATCATGGCACTGATGATGCCGATTTTCTGCTTATTACCCATCGAAAAACTGCGGATGTATTTCTTCTGTCCTAAAATTTCTCCGTTCATCAGTTGCTCGAATGGTTTCAGTCGTTCTGTTACTTCCTCCTTGCTCAGTCCGTAGATTTTCCCGATGAATGAAAAGTACTCTTCAGGAGTGAGGTAGTCAATAAGGAAACTTTCATCGATGAAGGCTCCGACTTCGTGCTTCCAGTCTTCGCTCTTACTCACATCTGTATCGTTTATCTGAACATTGCCTTCATCGGCTTTGAGCAAATCGAGTATCAGGCGGAAGAGGGTAGTCTTACCGGCACCGTTGTTGCCCACTAACCCTATCATGTCTCCACTATATACCAGGTAGCTGTCGATATTCACAGCCACTTTCTCACCGAATCTTTTTACTAAATTGCTTATCGTTATCATAATGTACACAATTAGCGTCGTTGATAATTCATAATTATTCTCTCGTGCTTCTGAAACCTTCTAGCTGCACATATTTCTTGGCCATGAATCGACGGTAAACATTTCTTATCCAAAGGCGGTGGGTGATGATAAAAGCCAACCCGATGCCAATAAAGATAAGATCTACCACCCAACGCTCAAAGAAAGCCTCAAGTCCGAAGCGCAGCATTAAAGGAATGGCAAATACTGCCAGACTGATGACCTGCTGCATGCCATTGGTGTTCAGGCGGGCTGTCAGTTTCTTGTTCAATGGAAGGGTGTTCTTATTATAGACCACCACTTGGAAGAACAAGAAATAGACAAATCCTGACACGAAAATCACCCATGAAAGACAATGCAAGAAGCTCGACTTGCCCATCACCATAGCTGGGATCATCAGTATCATGGGGATAAGCATCATCACGGAGTACAAATAGAACTTTGCCAGCAGCAGCGTGTAGATGCTCTCCTTGCGAGTGAGCAGTCCGTCTATGTAGTTGCCTTCATAGCTCATCACATTGGCAAGGAACATCACACCGAAAATGGCGAAATTGTAAAAGAAAAGGAAGGCACTCATGCTTTCACCATAGACATCGGTGAAACTTATCAGCAATACAAACATGGCAACGATAGTCATGGCTGTATATAGCTGTTGCTTTGGAGTCTTGTTTCGTGTGAAAAGTTTAAGCTCCAAGCGCATATATTCGCCAATCTCTCCGAAACGGTTGAAAAATCCGAAGTCGGTCACATGTTTTACCTTGGCATCTTCCACTTTAGCGTTCTCTTTATAAGAAAGGTGGCTCAAGAGCATGCGATTGGCCAATATGGTCAGTGCCAATACTGCCAGCACACCGAGGAACGTGAGAATTCGGCCTGTGATAAATCCTTCGCCTACGTTCATGCTGAAGTCGAAGATGGGACTCTCTTCTGGGATAAAGAGCACTGCTGCTAAGATGCCATAGACTATAAGCGGCAGTATGACCCACCAGATTTTCTCGCCCATCAATGTGCGGGTGAATAGATACCAGTAGTTGTTTATCAGTATCAGCAGCCACAACCCTATGCAGTAGAGCAGAACTCCCCAGAGTCCGTAGAATCGTAGCACGGTAAGCAGAGCAAAAGGCACGAACATAAAGTGCCAAATCCAGTTGAATGCACTCAGCCCAGAACGTATCAGTAGCGCATCAATTAGTCTGACGCGTTTAATAGGGAGCAGCAAGAAAGGCTGCATTTCCTGAGTAGGTGGTTTCTGGAAGGTAAATCGCATCACGTAGTCCAGTACCAGTACGAATATCAGCCCTTGGTTTAGCATGTGATAAGGCTCCACCGCCTCGCCTTGAAAGGCGAAGGCGAAAAGGATGCCGAAGAATGCCAGATAACCAGCCCAGAATGCCGCACCGATGTAAATCATCAGTTTGGCATATTTGCTGCTTTCGTACATAGGGTTGCGCTTCTCTGCCAGTTTCCCTAGTTTGTATAGTTCGTAAATTGTATTCATAAAAACAGAGAATTAAGGATGAAGAATTAGGAAAAGCCTATTGTTTATCCCTAATTCTTCATCCTTTATTAAATATTACTCTTCAGATGTAAGAATCAGCGTAGCCTTATTACCTTGTTTGATAAGGTCGTTGGCAAACTGCTGAACGTCACGAACGGTCAGGTTGTTCACGATATCAAGGAATCCCTGAGTGAAGTCCACACCACTGTCGAAATACTCATCCAGATTACCCAGCCAGTAGCTGTTCTCTTTTTGGTTGTCGGTATATTGCTTCTGCATATATTCCTTCACCTTCTGGAGATGAGCTTCTGACGGACCGTTCTGTGCCATTTCTGCTACGATCTTGTCGATAAGGGCATTCAGTTGCTGACGCTTGGTTGGATCAGTCTGATAAACAATCTGAAGGATCTCTTCTTCCTCTGGATACTTGGTAAGCTGGCCTATGCAAGTTACACCATACGTACCGCCTTCCTGCTCACGTACTTGCTCAGTGAAATCCATATCCAATGCCTGATAGAGCACGCTCATCAGAATGCTGTTGCGAAGCGTGTATGCCACATTACCCGTGTAGCCCATAAAGATAGTGGCCTGTGGAGTCTGCAGTTGCTTAGCATACTCGTTCACACGATTGCCCTTCTGCCAACGCATGCCAGTGTCGCGAGAAGTTTCCTTGCGTCCGTTAGATGGCAGGCTTCCCAGATATTTGGCAATGAGAGGCTTGGCAGTCTCCATGTCGATATTACCTACGAAGAAGAATTTGAAGTCACCAGCATCGCTGAAGCGGTCGTTATACATCTGCATTACCTTGTCATAGTTTATCTGATCCACATGCTCTGGTTGCATAGCGAAGACGCGTGGATGATTTCCATAGAGCAGCACTTGCAGTGAGTCGTTTATTGAGTTCAACGGATTAGCTTTGGCGCTTTCCAGCTGACTCTTTCTGCGGATCTTATAGCTGGCAAACGCATCTGCGTCTTGGCGTGGAGCCGTGAAATGCAGATAGGTCAGCTGAAGCATGGTCTCAAAATCTTTTGGTGAAGAAGATCCATTGATGCTCTCAGTGCGTCCGCCTACATTGGCATTTACAGAGACCTTTTTGCCAGCCAGTACTTTCTGTAAGTCCACTTGGCTGAAGTTCCCCAGGCCACCAAGGGTAGCTACAGAATTCAGGGCAGTGATGTCAAGGATGTCTTTGTCTGGATAGAGGCTGGAACCACCTACGCTGGTACCTTCCATCAAAATCTCATCGGCTTTGAAGTCTGTAGGCTTCAGATATACTTCGACACCGTTGTTCAGCACCAGTTTAGTAGTTCCATAAATCTGGTTAGCAGTTTCACTTACGATGCTGCCACCGGTAGGCTCCTGTGCCATCAAAGGCTCGTCACTTACCTTGTCTTCGTATGCTGTTACATCCAGATTGTCCATGTTCTTCAGCATGGCCACAACTTCTTCTTTGGTCGGGCAAGAATCCTTTGAGCTCTCAGGGATGGCGATGAATACCACACGGTTGTTTTGGGAGATCAACCCTTCATCGCTCATTACCAGCTGGTTGATGGCCTCTACAGGAATATTAGGTGCCAGTTGGCTCATCAACTGATACTCATATTCGATGCCAGGGATAGGCTCGTTGTCCAAGAAGTTGGCTTGATACTCTGCCACATAAGACACGTTCTCTGTCTTTTCACGTTCGTTGTAGGCACTTTCTATTCTCTGCATGAAGTTGGCGCGGGCGCGCTCATATTCGCTGGCAGTAAAGCCGAATTTCTTCATACGCTGTATTTCGTTCAGAATGGCTTGCAGTGTTTCTTTCACACCGTCGCCTTTACTGGTAGCCTGAATGGTAAATGCGTCTTTAGTCTTAGCAAGGAAAAAGTCCTCATAACCAGCACCGGCATAGATAAACGGTGGGTTGGTACTCTGGCGCAGCTCGTAGAAACGGCTGTTGAGCATAGAAGTACCCAGATTGATCATACTTTGCGTAATCAGGTAGGTCATGTTGTTCTTCATCTCATCTGGGAATGCGTCCGATTTGAAGAACACCATGATGGTAGGATTTGTGATCTCAGGGTCACTTCCGATGTACACGATAGGCTCGTCATTGTCTGCTACAGGATAGTAGATGCGCTCTGCAGGATTCACAGGCTTTGGAATGTCGGCAAACATTGTCTTGATTTTGCCTTCTATCTCATCTACGTCAATGTCGCCCACAATGATGAGGCCTTGCAAGTCAGGGCGATACCACTTCTCGTAGTAGTCACGCAGGTCTTTGTATGGGAAGTTGTTCACCACATCCATGCTTCCGATAGGCATACAGTCGGCATACTTGTCGCCTGGATACATGATGCTTTGGGCCTCGGTATAAAGGCGCATCAAACCATTGTCGCGTGAGCGCCATTCCTCGCGAATCACGCCACGTTCTTTGTCTATCTCCTCGTCTTCCAGCAGTACAAAGTTACTCCAGTCATGTAAGATCAGCAGGCAAGAGTCCACGATGGCAGGATTGGTCGTTGGGATGTTGTTGATGTTATAGACGGTTTCATCTACACTGGTATAAGCATTCAGGTCGGTACCGAATTTGATACCATGCTTTTCACACCAGTCCACTACACCTTCTGCATCCTTCTGCGTAGGGAAGTTCTTAGTACCATTGAATGCCATGTGCTCCAAAAAGTGAGCCAAACCACGCTGGCGAGGTTCTTCCAAAATAGAACCCACCTTCTGGGCGATGTACATTTCCACGCGATTTTCTGGTTTCTCGTTATGGCGGATGTAGTAAGTCAATCCGTTATCCAATTTTCCGATTCTCACGTTAGGGTCGGTTGGGATAGGGGGCATCTGCATCTGTGCGGATACCTGTGTGAGGGCGATGACAGCCATCACAACCAACAGTCCGATTTTTCTGAATGTCTGTTTCATATCATTGATAGTTTTAATTGTTTCTATGCATTAGACGCAGCTCGTATTGCAAAACTACAGATCATTAGGGGAATTTAGCTTATAGCTTCTTTGATGCGTACTAATTTGGTCAGTAATCCTTCCAGTAAGTCCAAGCGGAGCATGTTGGCTCCATCGCTCTTTGCTACACTGGGGTCCTCGTGGGTTTCAACGAAGAGTCCATCGGCTCCAGTGGCGATGCCTGCCTTAGCTATAGTTTCTATGAGCTGTGGCATACCACCCGTTACACCGCTGGCTTGGTTGGGTTGCTGCAGGGAATGTGTACAATCCAGCACCACAGGATATCCGAATGCCTGCATCTCTGGGATGCCACGGAAGTCTACTACCAGATCTGTATAACCAAAGGTCGTACCACGTTCCGTCAGCATCACGTCAGGATTACCTGCTTCCACCACCTTGTCAGCGGCAAACTGCATAGCTTGCGGAGAGAGAAACTGTCCTTTCTTGATGTTGATGGTCTTCCCCGTTTTGGCAGCAGCTACCAGCAAGTCGGTCTGTCTGCATAGGAAGGCAGGAATCTGCAAGATGTCCACATATTCAGCAGCCATAGCTGCCTCTTCGGCCTTGTGGATATCCGTTACAACGGGGACACCGAATGTATCCCTAACTTTGCGTAAGATACGCAGGGCTTTCTCATCACCGATGCCGGTAAAAGAATCCAAACGTGAGCGATTTGCCTTTCGATAAGACCCTTTGAATACGTAGGGGATATGCAGTTTTTCAGTGATACCCACAGCTTTCTCGGCAATGCGTAGGGCCATGTCTTCACCTTCTATGACACAGGGACCTGCCAATAAGAAGAACATGCCTTTAGGGTTATTTTTCAAATATTCCATAGTTAATTCAATCTATAAACGTACAAAGGTACACCTTTTTTCTTTGCTTGCCCAACTTTAAGGCATAATAATTAAAAAGGTATGTGTATTATTTCAGATGACCATACCAAGCGAAGGTCATAAACACGTTAGAGACGATGAGTAGCAGTATAGTAAATAGTGATTTCATAATTCTCAATTCTCAATTATCTACAAATTCTTCCATTCCTTTCGATATATACGTCTGATACTCTCCCTGCTCATCAGCATAAATCAGATAGACCTCAATACCAGGATGGGCTTCCACAAAGCGCTGAGCTTCTTCCAATCCCATGACCATGAATGATGTGGCATAAGCATCGGCACTCATGCAGTCGTGTGCTATCACTGTGGCAGAAAGAATGCTATGCTGTACAGGATAGCCCGTGCGTGGTTCTATGGTATGCGCATATTTCTTTCCGTCGCGGTAGTAATAATTACGGTAGTTGCCAGAGGTAGCGATGCCCACATCCGTAAGGCTCAGCACCGTCTGCAAATCTTGATTCACAGAGAGAGAGTCGTCTGTAGGACGGTTAATGCCAATGCGCCATAGTTCTCCGTTAGGGTTGTGGCCCTTCACGTCCACCTCACCGCCTATGTCCACCATGTAGTTCTCTATGCCTTTGCTGGCCAAAAGTTGAGCTATCACATCCACAGCATACCCCTTGGCTATGGCACTGCAGTCCAGTGTCATACGTGGGTCTTGTTTCTCCACTTTTCCTTGGGAGTTTAGACTGACTTTCTGGTAACCAATGAGTTGTAGCAGACTGTCCACTTGCAGGGAGTCTGGGAAAATGCCCTCTTTGAATCCAAAGCCCCAGGCATTAACCAGAGGAGCTACAGTGATATCGAAAGCGCCCCCTGTCTCTTCGGAGATTTCCATCGCCCTGCGATATACATGGAGGAAAAACGTATCAGGAACGATGTCCATATTCTGATTGATGCGTGAGATGGTGGAAGTGTCGTTGAACATCGACAAAGAACCATCGAACAACTTCAGTTGCTCGTCAATCTCAGTCTTCAGACTGCCTTCATACTGATAGGTGATATTATATATCGTCCCGAATATCAGTCCGCTCTCACGCTGGAAGGGCTGAGGCCTGTTGTGCCGAAGCAGAATCAAAACGGTGCCCACAACCAACAAGGCTATCCAAATGTAATTTGTCTTCTTCATAAGTCTTTATAATCCGTTTGCTAAGTGTTGGATGACAATTTTGCATCCTATGATAATCAGTATAATGCCTCCCAGTAGTTCTGGTTTCAGCTTCTTGGCAATGCCAATGCCAAACCATACGCCTAACCCTGAACCTACAAGCGACAAGCCAAAAGATACCAGGCCTATGACTATAATGGGATAAACAATTGACGTGAGTGTCTCAAAGCCAATGAAGGCGAAGGAGATGCCTACCGCCAGTGCATCGATGCTGGTAGCTACGGCCAGCGTCAGTAACACCATCAAACGATGAGGGTCGAAGTGATGAACCCCATCGTTACTGAAAGCTTCGCGTATCATGTTTCCGCCTAAGAAAAGCAACAGTCCGAAAGCTATCCAGTGGTCTATTTGTTGGAGTAGGTAGCCTACTTTTACAAAGAGTGCCCAACTAATCAGAGGCATCAGTGCTTGGAAAAGCCCGAAGAAGAAAGCCATGCAGAGCATTGGCGTCCACTCTATGCGCTTCAGGATAATACCACTGGCGATAGAAACGGTAAAACAATCCATAGCCAAGCCGATAGCCAGAAACCAAAGGTCTAGTTCACTCATTTCTTCTTAAATGGTAATTGGTAAATCAGGTGATAGGTCAAACCTAAAGTGTTTCCGCCATATTTGCCATAGCCAGGCACATAGTATGGATTACCATATTCGCCTGTTGAAGCAGAGAGCTTATATTTGAATCGGATAGACCACCCCATTTGTATCTGTTTCCAGACCTTAGTGCGTATGCCTACATTGAACTCAAGCCAGTGCATAGAGGACTTCATTCCACGATGGTCATATGTCAGCATTTCGTCCCATACATTATCCTCGATATTAGCATGCCAGGCAAATTCGCCATCATAAGGGTCTATGACATCATAGCTGAAACTCGTAAAGCCATAGCGCAGTCCCAACAACACTTGGTTGCCATGTGCTTTCTTATAGAGGAAGTTGTAATCTATACCTATCCGTGTATAAGGAGCACTGGCCTTGTAGCTGATACCACGATCCTCGTCGGTCATGTCACTTTTACCATAGCCCATCTCTAGGGTAGGGAAGAAACGTCCCTTTAGGTTCACCGTCCCCATCGCTTCAAAGCCCGAGTAATCGGTACCTATCATTTTCTGTATAGGCTGTATTAATTCCACGCCCACGGAGATACCGCTGAAGAGCGGATACTCTATCTCGGCTGGTGTGCGCTCACGCTCCTTCTGCTGCTTGCGTTGCTGCTTCTGTGCCTTTTCAGACCAGATGCGTTCTCCGCCTCGAGGATCATTCAGCGTACCTTGCCCGTGCAGGGGCAGAGCGGTGCAGAGAACCATCAGCACACTAATAATATAGGGAGAGATTCTCTGTTCCATAAATGCCTATTTTAGGGTCGGTAATTGCGATTGAGTCCAGAAAATGCATCGTGAAGCTGATGCCTTGAAGCTCCTGTTTCATCTGATAGCCACAATCCATATTCAGGAAGTAGGGCGTATTATGATGGTAAATAGTAACTGTGTCTTTATAGTCTTCACTGTAATGCAGCACTATCACCGTGCTCTCTTCTGCATAGCGCAAAGGCAGGCTGACAGCTTGTGCAGCCGTCTTCTTGTTGATAATCACAGAGTCTGTCTCAAAGGCAGTTACGGTGAGCGTGTCCCAAGCAATGCCTACTACAGAGTCGCGCACATAGCCATCTGGCATGGTGTCTTTCAGTATGGTGTAGAATCCCACGTTCATCATCGGACGCGTGGCATCTGTGCAGTCAGCTTCTTGTGAGCACGATTGACTCAATGCCACAGCCATGCAGCATACCATTCCCAGAACAATCCAACTCAGCAACTTTCTCATAGCTCTTTCTCTATTTGATATTTATTGCGCTCTGTGGAGTTTCGTGAAATCAACTCTCCTAAGAAACCAGCCACGAACAGTTGCACACCTATAATCATGGCTGTCAGTGCCAAGTAGAAATAGGGCGAACTGGTCACCAGCGGATGAGGGATACCATTTATCAGATAGTATAGTTTGTTGGCACCAACTATCACAACGGCGATAAAGCCTAAAAGGAATGTCAGGGAGCCCAATGCTCCGAAGAAGTGCATCGGCTCTACGCCGAAGGTATTCAGGAACCATAGGGAAAGCAGATCCAGATAGCCGTTGATAAAGCGGCTGAGACCAAACTTCGACTTTCCGTACTTGCGGGCTTGGTGGTGTACCACCTTCTCACCAATGCGGGTAAAACCAGCGTTCTTTGCCAAGTAAGGGATATAGCGGTGCATCTCTCCATACACCTCGATGGTCTTTACCACTTCTTTGCGGTAGGCCTTCAGACCACAGTTGAAGTCGTGCAGGTTCTTGATGCCACTCACCTTGCGGGCTGTAGCATTGAAGAGCTTAGTTGGCAAAGTCTTTGAAAGCGGATCATAGCGTTTCTTCTTCCATCCACTCACCAAGTCGTAGCCCTCTTCCACAATCATTCGGCGCAGTTCTGGTATCTCGTCCGGACTGTCTTGGAGGTCTGCGTCCATTGTGATCACCACCTCACCTTGTGCCTGTTTGAATCCACAATACAGGGCAGGACTCTTGCCATAGTTGCGGCGGAACTTGATGCCATGCACCTCAGGATGCTGTGCAGCCAAACTTTCTATCACTTCCCAAGAGTTGTCTGTACTGCCATCGTTCACGAAGATGACCTCATAGCTGTAGCCATGCTGTTGCATCACGCGTGCTATCCAAGCATAGAGTTCTGGCAGCGATTCTGCCTCATTGTAGAGCGGAACGATTACTGAAATATCCATCATGCTTCACCCTCCTTCTTCTCTTCTTGAACAGGTATGTTCTTACGCACTGCCAGTGCGATAGGCAGAGCCAGTAACATACCTATGAAAATATTGTTCGACAGTTGTTGCACTACCAGCTCGATCGGGCTCATGCCTGCCAGCAGTTCGAGCCCTTGACGCATCTGAGTGATATACTCCTCTGTACCAGGAATCTGTTCAGCCTTGAGCTCATTCAGCATACCGTTGTAGGTATTGATGATATATCCATTATCCATGAATTCCAGATAGACATAGTGCCCTACAGCTGTGAGCAGAGAGGCGTAGATGAACATGCTGGTGATGAACAGCCACGCATGCGTGAAGCCTATGCCACCACCCAACACACGGTCACGGTAGAGCTTGGTATAGAAGTAAGCCATGAAGGGCACGCACAGCGTCAGTCCGATGAAGAGCAACATCAGGAAAGTGTTGGTCAATCCCGCAGGGATCAAGCAGAACTTAGCTATCCAGTACACACCCATGTAAGTGCCCAGCAGCATGGCATACTGATTCAGATATCTTCTTGTTTCATTCATGGGGGCAAAGATAGTAATAATTGAGAATTGAGAATTGAGAAATGAGAATTATTTTCCTTAAACCTGCAAAAAGTGTGGCGATTTTGTTGCAGTTTAGAGTTTTTTCCTTACCTTTGCACCCGCAAAACGAAAATGGGTAAGTCCTATACGGCCAGCTCCCTGTGAATCCTCCAGGGCTTGATCGCAGCAAAGGTAGCGGGTTGTAGCGGCGCGATATAGTAAGCTTACCCACCCGCCTCTTTAGCTCAGTTGGCCAGAGCACGTGATTTGTAATCTCGGGGT
>CALAEY010000120.1 GCA_937891085.1 uncultured Prevotellaceae bacterium
AACCAGGAGATGGTGGCATGTCCTGCCTCATGGATGGCAATAGAGCGTTTCTCCGCCTCCGTCATCACCTTCGTCTTCTTCTCCAGACCGCCGATGATACGGTCCACGGCATCGAGGAAATCCTGCTTGCCGACAATCTTGCTGCCATGACGGGCTGCTATGAGTGCCGCCTCATTGCACACGTTGGCTATGTCGGCACCTGAGAAACCAGGAGTCTGACGCGAGAGGAAGTCAACGTCGAGGTTCGGATCTACCTTCAACGGCTTCAGGTGGACTCCGAATATAGCCTTGCGCTCGGGCAGGTCGGGCAGGTCAACGTGTATCTGACGGTCGAAACGTCCTGCACGTAGCAATGCCTGATCCAGCACATCCACGCGGTTGGTAGCTGCCAAGATGATGACACCGCTATTAGAACCGAAGCCGTCCATTTCTGTAAGCAACTGGTTGAGTGTGCTCTCGCGCTCGTCGTTACCACCCATGGCAGCAGCCTTGGCACGGGCTCTACCCACGGCATCAATCTCATCGATGAACACGATACAAGGAGCTTTCTCCTTCGCTTGGCGGAACAAGTCGCGCACACGTGAGGCACCTACGCCTACGAACATTTCCACGAAATCAGAACCTGCGAGGGAGAAGAACGGCACGTCGGCCTCACCAGCTACGGCCTTGGCCAGCAGCGTCTTACCCGTTCCCGGAGGACCTACAAGTAAGGCACCCTTAGGAATCTTACCACCCAGTTCGGTATATTTCTGTGGCTCCTTAAGGAACTCTACAATCTCCTGTACTTCTTGCTTCGCCTCTGCCAGACCCGCTACGTCCTTGAAGGTCACTTTCACGGAGTTCTCCTTCTCGAAGAGCTGTGCCTTCGACTTGCCCACGCTGAAAATGCCTCCACCTCCGCCTACACCGCTCATGCGGCGCATGATCCAAACGAAGAATATCACCATGGCCAGGAGGGGGAAGAACTGCCAGAAAAGGCTGGATAGGAAGTTCTGGCGCTTCTGATAGCTCACAGAGCCATCGAAGCGTGCTCCATCCTTCTCTTTCTGGATAAACTCGCCCAGACTCTCTCTGGATGGAGCTTCAGAAGAAATCACGGGATGGCGTTTGGCTCGGTCTAAGTCCTCCTTGAAGACGGCAGAGAGATGCTCTTGCTTGATGTAAGCCTCCACCGTATTGTCATCGTAACCCACCACTTTGCTCACATAGCCTTTCTCTACATAGCTCTGGAACTCATCGTAGGAAACCACCTTGGAGGAACCTCCGCTTTCGCTGGAGAACCAAAGACTGCATATCATGACCAAAATGATAAGATACAGCCAGCTCAAGTTGAACTTTGGCATGTTGATCTTATTCTTAGGGTTGTTTCCTTTATTATCTTTGTTATTTTTGATTTCCATAATCGTCACTTTAGTCTAATTCAGGGACTTGTTCCAACTTCGCGTCTGCCCAGAGGTGCTCCAGATCGTAGAACTCGCGAATCTCTGGCAGGAAGATGTGTACCAGCACATCGCCATAGTCCATAGCTACCCACTGGGCATTCTGCAGTCCAATGGTGGCAATGGGCTTTTGTCCTGCTCCCTCACGCGCCGTATCCTTCACGGAATCAGTGATGGCCATCAGTTGGGTAGGGGAGTTCCCCTGGCAGATGACAAAATAATTGCATATAGTATCCTCAATGTCAGAGAGGTCTGCAATGACAATGCGGTAACCTTTCTTTTCTTGTATCCCTTTGATGATTTGTTCAATTAGCTCTTCTGAGTTGTTCATTCTTAAATTTATGCGTTAGTAATAATAAGTGCAAAGATACATTATTATTCGCTTTCTGCACGTTCATTTGTCGAAAAGTGTTTCTTTTTTTGTTTTTTTTAGGTAATGGAAAGGGCAGGGAAAAGATTTTTTGAAAAATTATTGTCCAAAAAGTTTGCATTTAGAGTTTTCTTCGTATCTTTGCAACCGCAAAACGGAATTGGAGTATGGTGTAATGGTAACACTACAGATTCTGGTCCTGTCATTCCAGGTTCGAATCCTGGTACTCCAACTCAAGAACCTCGACTTAGGTCGGGGCTTTTTCGTTCTATACAGGGCACCCTGAAACGCCATGGATAGCCATCCAGAAAAAAGGGGATGATGTCAGAAATATAGCATCATCCCCTGCAATCATTATGTTTAAAAGATTAAAAGTTGTTATTCTTCACCCTTCTCTTGGATAGCCTTATCCAGTTCCTTGATTTTCTCTTCGGATTGCTTGATATCTTCCTGCAACTTCTCTACCTTCTTGTTGAGCTCATCCAGGAGGCTGTTCCCCTTCTTTGAAGACGCGGTAAGGAAACCGAGGTTGTTCTGGTAGGTAATCAGCTCACTCTTCAGAGCCTCATAGTTGCGCACCAACTTCTCACGCTCTTTGTAGATGGTCTGTGCACCCTTCTCCTGAATGTCTTTCACTGCAGCCTTAAAGTTGCTGAACTTACGGCTGGCAGCACTCATGTTGAACTGCTTGAAGGCACTGTCTACCAACTCATGGTACTGCTTGTAGATCTTGTCCTTCTCCTTGAATGGCACGTGTCCAGTCTCATTCCACTCCTTCATCAGGTCGCGCACCTTCTGAGCAGCATCTGAGTCCTCTGCTTGCTCATGGAGTTCCTTCAGCTGTGCAATGATGCCCTTCTTCTTGTCCAGGTTCACCTGCTCAGTGCTGCGCTGTGAAGAGGTGGCCTTACCCTTCTGTTCGAAGAAATGGTCGCAGGCACCTATAAACTTCTTCCAGATAGCGTCTGAATATTTTCTTGCCACAGGACCGATTTCCTTCCACTGCTTCTGCAACTTCACGAACTCATCTGTAGCAGCCTTCCAGTCGGTGCTATCCTTCAGAGCCTCTGCCCTTTCGATGAGCGAACGTTTCTTCTCCAAGTTCTGCGCCATTTCATCTTTCGTCTGCTTGAAGAACTCAGCCTTCTTCTGGAAGAATTCGTCGCAGGCTTTGCGGAAGCGCTCGAAGATCTTGGTGTTCTGCTTCTGAGGAGCAAAGCCGATGGTCTTCCACTTATTTTGTAAAGCGATGATTTCCTTCGTCTTATTGTCCCAATCAACAAAGCTCTTCAGTTCGCTATAGTCGGTGCCCTCTACGATCTCGCAGATGACGGTCTTCTGGTCTAAGTTCTGGCGCTCCTGCTCCTTCAGTTGCTCGAAGTGCTTCTGATGTCTGCGGTTTACAATGGTTGACGCATTCTTGAAGCGCTGCCAAATCTCTTCACGCAGCTCCTTGGCTACAGGACCCGTCTCACGGAACTCCTGATGCAGCTTTTGCAACTGGTGGAAGGCAGATACCACATCTTCCTCCTCCGTCAGGCGCTCAGCAGCCTCGCACAGATGCAGCTTGATGGCTTGGTTCTTCTTGAAGTCGTACTCACGGAACTCGTTGTTCAGCTTCAGAAGGTCATAGAACTTCTCCACATTGAGCTGATAGCTCTTCCACAGCTCATTGGCCTTACCCTGCGGAATCAGCGTGACCTCATTCCACTGCTGCTGCAGACGCTTGAACTCAGCATAGTTCTTGTTGGGATCTTCTGGAGACTCAATCAGGTCCTTCAGCTCCTCAATGATAGAGAGCTTCACCTGCAGATTCATCTCCTTCTGTTTCTCCAGCTCTGCATTGCTCTGGTTGCGTTTTTCCTTGATGGCAGACATGAGTTGCTTGAACTCCTCCTCCAAAGGATCGGGAGTGGGGAGGAAGTCGGCCTCTGCGCCACCATTCGCGATGAACTGCTGCTTGGCTTCCTCAGCCTCAGAAACATGGATTTTGTAGAATGCCTGTTTCAGACCATCAATTTCTACTCTTGACGCGCTTTCCACGTCGTTTTCAATCTCTTTCAGCCTGTTCAAGATTTCTTCCTTTGTCAGACGCTTGGCAGGTTCTGCAACAGCTTCTGGCATTTGGCTTTCTACAGGTGCATCCACTGGTTGTTCTGGGATGTTGTTTTTCTCAATGTCCGTCATCTCTTTATGATTTTGTTTTTTTAACGGTTATATGTGCTTTCTTGCACAATCTGCCACAAATTAAAGGAATAAAAAGCTTATTTCATACTTTTTTGTCATTTTTTTTTGAAGGAGTTCCCATTTTTATGCCGTAAAGCAGTTTTCTACGTCAATAAAACAGTTACTCCCATGTAAATCAGCATGCCTATGATGTCGTTGGTGATGGCAATGAAAGGGCCAGTAGCTATTGCGGGGTCTATCTTGAGCTTCTCAAGTATCATGGGCACGATAGAGCCGAAGAGTGAGGCAAACATCACTACACAGAACAAACTGATGGATACGGCATAGGTGACGGTGGAAGAGCCGCCATGCACGAAGAAGTTGTAGATATACACCAGCAGGGAAATGATGGTAGCATTCAGCAGTGCCACCGTGGTTTCCTTGGCCACTTGCTTCCAGATGTCAGCAGGATCCAACGAGTTATTGGCAAGACCTTGCACTACGATGGCAGACGACTGTGTACCCACGTTACCTCCTGTGCCGCCTATCAAGGGGATGAAGAGCGCCATTTCAGGATGAGCGGCAAAGGTCTCGTCGAAATTACCCAAGATCAGAGAGTTCCCTATACCGCCTATCATGCCGATGAGCAGCCAAGGCAGACGTGCCCTGGTTTGTCGAATTACACTGTCGTCTGTCTCAATGTCTTGCGAGATACCTGAAGCCAACTGGTAGTCACGTTCCTGATGCTCACGCACTAAGTCCATCACATCGTCTACGGTGATTTGTCCCACCAATCTGCCGATGCTGTCTATCACGGGCACTGCCACCAAGTCGTATTTCTCAATCACTTGTGCCACATCGTCCAATGGGTCGTCAGCATGTACGCAGATAGGTTCCTTCTGCATTACATACTTCACCTTGGAGACAGAAGGGGAGGTGATCATCTTCTTCAGGGGGAACACACCTTGCAGACGCTCGTCGTCATCTACCACATATACATAGTAGATCTCGTCCATGCTCTCCGCTTGCTGGCGCATCTCACGCAGGCACTCAGGCATACTCCAGTTCTCATTCACTGTCACCATTTCTGTCTGCATGATACCACCTGCCGTATCCTCGTCGTATTTCAGCAAGTCCACGATGTCACCCGCTTGATCTAAATCCTCCAAGTGCGAGAGCACCTCTTCCTGCTTATCCTCGTCAAGGTCGCGGATCATGTCTACGGCATCATCTGTATCCATGTAGTCCACAAAGCGCTTCGCGATGGTCTCTGAAGGCATCTCTTCAAGGAAGTCCTTACGCACATCCTCGTCCATCTCAGAGAGCACGTCTGCAGCCGTCTCGTTGTCGAGTTGTCGGTAAACGAAGACCGCCTCTTCCCTTTCCAGTTCGTTGCAGATCTCTGCAATGTCGGCAGGATGAAGGTCGGCAAGTAGGGCTCTCAGCGTTTCTTCATCATTCTTGTCTATGAGGAGCTTCACTTTGTCGATGTATTCCTCAATGTTCTTGTAATCCTCGTTTTCCATACTTACAACTGCGTTGCGACCAAGTTGGTCAGTTCTACAAAGTCCTGAACGCTCAGTTGTTCAGGGCGTTTATTGAAAAGGGGCATCTCCGTGAGTTCGCAACTCTCTCCAAGCAGAGGCTTGATGCTGTTTCTCAGCGTCTTACGTCGTTGGTTGAAGGTCGTCTTTACCACCTGCTTGAAAAGCTGTTCATCACATCCTAAGTCTGTGCTCTCGTTTCGCGTCATGCGTATCACGGCACTCTTCACCTTTGGCGGAGGGTTGAAGACGTTCTCATTCACCGTGAAGAGGTATTCCACTGAGTACCAAGCCTGTATCAGCACACTCAGTATGCCGAAGGCCTTCGTTCCAGGCTTAGCAGCGATGCGCTCTGCCACTTCTTTCTGTATCATGCCCGTGCAGCAGGGAATCAACTCCTTGTTATCCAGCATCTTGAAGAAGATCTGACTGGAGATATTATACGGGTAGTTGCCCGTCAGCACGAAAGGTTTTCCGTCAAACAGCCGCTGAAGGTCCATGCGCAGGAAGTCCTCCTCGATGATGTCCTCATCCAGTTCTGGAAAATGCTCATGCAGGTAGGCGATAGACTCAAAGTCCACCTCCACCACCTTCAGCTCCCGAGGTTTCTGGTTCAGAAACTGCGTCAGCACACCCATGCCAGGCCCCACTTCCAAGACGGGAATGGCAGGACAGGCATCCACGGTATCTGCGATGCGCTTGGCGATGTCCAGGTCCTTCAGGAAGTGCTGGCCTAAGAACTTTTTAGGTTTAACTGTCTTATGATACATTTCTTATAATTTGCTAATAAATTTGGCATTCCGCTTTACATGGCGTATCTTTGCAACCTGCAAAAATAATAAATTTTGCTGAATTACTATTGTTCTGAACGAGAAATTAACTAAAACGATGATGCTGATACTCAAAAAGGCCTTCCATTATCTGCTCCCATTGTTGTTGGGTGCCTTTGTCTTGTATTGGGTTTATCGCGACTTTGATTTCTCTCAGGCTTGGCATTCCATGCTCCATGAGATGGATTGGGGATGGATGCTTTTCTCTTTGGTTTTCGGTATCTTGGCTCCGCTTTTCAGGGGCTTGCGCTGGAAACAACTGCTTGATCCCTTGGTGCCTGGCGTGCGTGCTTCCGATTGCATAGATTCCATCTACCTCACTTATGCCACCAATCTGATAGTGCCTCGTGCTGGAGAGATCACTCGTTGTGGCCTCTTGGCAAAATATGATGACGTGCCCTTTGCGAAGTCGGTAGGAACGGTAGTTACGGAGCGACTGATCGATGTGCTCACCATGCTGGTGTTTTCTGCCTTGGTGTTCTTGCTGCAGATGCCTGTCTTTCTGGACTTCTTCCGCACCACAGGCACCAAGATGCAAAGCATTGAGCATCTGCTTACTTCGCCTTGGACCTATGTGACGCTTTTCTGCATCCTTGGTGTGCTCATCTTGCTGCATGTGCTCCTTCGTAGGCTTACTATATATAATAAGGTGAAAGGTATTGTCTCCCAAATGCGCGACGGCCTCCTTTCTGTGCAAGGCGTAAGGAATAAGCCTCTCTTCTGGCTCTATACTGTGCTCATCTGGCTTAGCTACTTCCTGCACTTCTATGTGGCTTTCCGCTGCTTTGGCTTTTCAGAAAATCTTGGCGTGATGGCTGCTCTGGTGATGTTCGTTGCAGGAACCTTCGCTGTCATTGTCCCTACGCCCAATGGTGCAGGCCCTTGGCATTTTGCCGTCATCACCATGATGATGCTCTATGGCGTCAGTGCCCACGATGCCAGTACCTTCGCCCTGTTGGTGCATGGCATTCAGACCTTGCTCGTCGTGCTGCTGGGCATTTATGGCTGGCTAAGTTTCAATGTGAGGAAGTCCGTTCATTAGTTTCACGACGCTGGAACTCCAGTTTCTTAACGATGGAACTTTCATTCCCTAACTGTGAAACTTTCTTTCCCTAATTAGGAAAAATTATTACCTCGTGAGGAAAAAATCCTATCTGCTTTGCAAAGCCATCCTTTTTCATTATCTTCGCAGAAAGAAATAAACTTATTAAACAAAATACTATGAGTACAATTTTAGACTTGGCTCCACAAGCTGTGTGGAAGCACTTTCATGCATTGACGCAGATTCCACGTCCTTCTGGACATGTGGAAAAAGTGAGTGAATATTTAGTGAATTGGGCCAAGGGCCTCGGATTGGAGGCTTTCATTGATAATGCTGGAAACGTGGTGATGCGTAAGGCTGCCACGCCTGGCATGGAAGACCACAAGATGGTGACTCTGCAGGCTCACATGGACATGGTGCCTCAGAAGGTGGCAGAGTTGGAGCACGACTTCACGAAAGATCCGATACAGACGGTGGTTGATGGCGAATGGGTACATGCCAAGGGCACTACGCTGGGTGCAGACGATGGTATGGGCGTGGCTGCCATCATGGCTGTGATGGAAGATAAAGACCTGAAACACGGACCGTTGGAGGCTCTTATCACCAAGGATGAAGAGACGGGCATGTTTGGTGCTTTTGCCCTCAGTCCTGAGACCTTAAAGGGTGACATCCTGCTGAATCTCGACTCTGAAACAGAAGGCGAGCTCTACATCGGATGTGCTGGTGGATTGGACATCACCTCTACGCTGGAATACAAGGAAGAGGCTGCTGCAGAGGGCTTTGTTGGTCGTAAGATCACGCTGAAGGGCCTGCGTGGCGGACACTCTGGCATCGAAATCAATCAGGGCAGAGCCAATGCGGTGAAGCTGCTCGCCAGAGTGACACACGATTTGTTGGTGGAGTTCGACTGCCAATTGGTATGCTTTGCTGGCGGAAACATGCGCAACGCCATTCCTCGTGAGGCTTCTGTGATGCTCAACTTCAATCCTGAGGATGTGAGTGATTTGGAGAGCTACATCACTGAGTATGAGGCACAAATCGCGTCTGAGTATAAATCCATCGAGAGCGGCGTATCCCTCAAGTTAGAAGAAGTGGAAGCCAGCAAGGTGGTGGTTCCACAGGAGATTCAAGACAACCTCATCAATGCTTTGATGGCTTGTCAAGACGGTGTGATGCGTATGATTCCAACCGTTCCAGATACAGTAGAGACCTCATCCAATCTTGCCATCGTGGGCATCGGAGAAGGAAAGGCAGAATTCAGGATCTTGGCACGCAGCTCTTGCGATACCATGAAGGATTGGTTGGCTGATAGCTTGGCAGCTACCTTCAACATGGCAGGCATGAAGACCACCTTCAGCGGTGGGTATAGCGGATGGCAACCCAATGTGGAGAGCCCTATCCTCGATGCCCTGAAGAACGTCTATAAGGAGAAGTTTGGCAAGGAGCCAGAGGTGAAAGTGATCCATGCAGGTTTGGAGTGTGGCATCATCGGAGCCAACTATCCTAAGATGGATATGGTTTCCTTCGGTCCTACACTGGAAAGTCCGCATACGCCAAGTGAGCGTGTACACATCGCCAGCGTGAAGAAGTTCTATGATCTGATAGCTGCCGTTTTGGAGCGCATCTGATCATTAGGAAACAAGATTAATAGGATTAAAAGGATTGATATAATTGACAATTGAGAATTGACAATTGAAGATTATTTAATCCTTTTAATCTTTTAGGAAGGGAAAAAGACATATTAACCTTTTATTAACGTAGCTTCACGCAATATTCCGTCACATTGCCCATTCTTTAAGAAAAGAGAATGCGTATGAAAAATTCAGTTCATTTTATACTGTTGGCACTTGCTGCCATGTTTTTTGCACCGTTTACCATTATGACATCTGCTCAATCTTACGATGACCTGTGGAAAGAATTGCAGGACGCTGAAAAGAAAAGTCTGCCTCAGACAGCCATCAAGGTGGCCGATCGCATCTATCAGAAAGCCTTGAAGGAAAAGAATGCTGGTCAGCTGTTCAAGGCTTACCTGACAAAAGCCAGCAAGCAGGAGGAACTGACACCAGACAGTGCCTATACGCACTATGCGCAGATGGAAGAGTGGGTGAAGTCGGAGTCGGATGCACTGAATCGTGCTGTGCTGCATTCGCTTCTTGCAGAAAGCTATGCCAACTATCTGAGCAGCAACAGCTATGCCCTCTCGCATCGCACAGGCCTTGTGGATGAAGTGCCAGAGGATATGCGTGAATGGACAACCAACATCTTCATTCAGCAAATCGATGCCCATGCACAGGCTTCCCTACAAGACGAAGCCCTCTTGCTGCAAACCAAGACGGATAATTTTGTTCCTCTGGTCATCAAGGGTGAAGGAAGCAAGTATTACGGACATGATATGTTCCATTTGCTGGTGAAGCGTGCCCTTAGCGCCTATGAGCAGATGAATGTAGAAGAAGCGGAAGAACTGAAAGCAGAGCGTACCAATGCCGTGCTCCAGCGCCTGATGAAGGCCTACGAGCATAGAAATGACGATGCGTTTATCTTGACGAAACTCGACTATTGGAACTGGCAGAGCGGGCAATCTGGTGAAACGTCACTTTCAGAGCTGGATGAGATGATCAAGGCGCATGGCAAGAGTGAGCTATGCGCTGAGGTCTATTTGGTAAAAGCGGAGCATCTGCAAGGACAAGGTAAGTTCAAGGAGGCAGATGCTGTGTGCGATGAGGCCATCAGTCGCTATCCTTCCTATCGTCGCATTGGAGCCTTGAAGAACCTGAAACAGCAACTCTATCAGCCATCTGTCAATGTCACCTATCCTAACTATGCCCATCCAGAAGAAGCACTGAAACTGAATGTGAATTATGGCAATGTGAAAGGCATTACCATCTATGTTTATAGTACGACGCTGAACAGCATACCACAAAATTATGACGCAGACAAAATCGCATATCGCAACTATAAGTTGCTTAGTACGGAGCATATCGCCTTCGCAGAGGCTGATTTGGTAGGTAAGGAGCCTGTCTTGCATAAAGACACGTTGCTGAACTTAGCACCTATCGGAAAGCCAGGGGTGTTCCTCCTTCGTGTAGTGCCAGATGAAGAGAACGGTATGGCAAAGATGGACTATCTGGCAACCAGCAGACTGAAATTGGTCGCTCTGAACTTAGGAAAAGGGCGCTATGAGTTTACCACCATCGATGGCATGTCTGGACATCCTGTGGAGGGCGTGCAGGTAACCTTGTTCACTGGCTATGGGAATAACAGAAAGCAAGTGGCACAGTTCTACACAGACAAGGAAGGCAGGTACATCCATCAGCTGCAGAATGAACAGCGTGTGAATGCCTATAATATAGTGAAAGGCGATGATCGGGCTACTGCATTGCAGCACTTGAATCTGAACAACTATTACCGCAGTGAGAGCAATGAGCCTCGTGAGGAACTGAGGGCGTTCCTTCTGACGGATAGGTCGCTTTATCGTCCTGGGCAAACCATCTATATAAAAGGTGTGCTCTACAATCAGAAAGGACGTGAAACGCAGGTAAAGGCGGGCTATCAAGACGAGTTGGTATTGCTGGATGTCAATGGGCAGGAAGTAGGGCGTCAGCAAGTGCGCACCAATGAGTTTGGCTCCTTTGCTGCAGAAGTCATTCTGCCCACAGCCACCTTAAATGGAAACTTCACGCTCCGTCTGCAAAATAACGGCACTTCCACCAATGTGCGTGTGGAAGAATATAAGCGCCCAACGTTCGAGATAGGTTTTGAACCCATCAAGGAGGCCTATCGCCTTGGTGACGATGTGGTGCTGACGGGTTATGCAAGGATGCTCAATGGAGTGTCTCTGCAAAATGTGCCTGTGCGTTACACGGTGATGCGTCAAGAACCAGGTTTCTATTGGAGACAACGCCAGCAGAAGCCATTGGTGGCAGACAGCGTGATGATAGATAAGGATGGCAACTTCCATATTCCGCTGCACCTTCTCAAGGCAGAGGAGAAGGATGCCAGGGAGTATCATTTCCAGATTAATGTGGCAGTGACAGACGCTGCAGGAGAGACGCAAGAAGCCAATACCGTTATTGCGGCCTCTCCAAAAGCCTATGAGATCTATACCGAAGTACCTGGTGAGGTGTTGAAAGAAGATACATTGAAGTATGCCATTCATGTGCAGAATCGTCAGGGTGAGGAGCAAGCGTTGAAAGTGCGTTATCAGCTCTTCCGCATCGAAAGCGATGCCCCTGATGTGCGTCATGAAGTGAAAGTGGAAGAAAACACGCTGGATGCAGGCAAAGAGATCGACTTCTCATCATGGAAGTTGCTGCCTTCAGCCCGCTATAAGTTGGTGGTTTCCCTCCCTTCTGAAGATGCCTTGGAAGAAGCGTCTCGTTCTGTAAGCACTGTAGAATTCCTGCTTTACTCTCCGAACGATCGTAGGTTAGGCACCTTTACGCCTATCTTCTGTCATGTGACCAATGCAGAGTTTTCAGAAACCAGTGCTGCGAAAGTGCTCTTTGGCACTTCCTATCAGGATGCCTATGTCTTCTTGGACATCTTCCGTGGTGACGAACGCTTGGAAAGCAAGGTGCTTCGCCTTTCTGATGAGCTCACGACCATCGAGATGCCATATCAGTCAGCCTATGGAGAAGGCATCACCATGCTGTTCTTCTTTGTCAAGGACGGAGAGTCATACGCTCATACAGTGACGTTGAACAAGAAATATCCACAGCGTGGATTGAAGTTCAAGTGGGAGGTATTCCGTGATAAGTTGATGCCAGGACAGCAAGAAGAGTGGAAGTTGACCGTTAAAGACCTGGAGGGTACCCCTGTTTTAGCAGAGATGCTGGCATTGATGTATGATGAATCATTGGATAAGATTTACCATCGCAGTCAGGGATTGTGGGTAAGCTATCCGCACTATTACCACTACGTGAACAAGCAGATGGAAGGGCAGATGTTCAATTCACTTTATCTGCATAAGTATCTCCGCAGTCAGGACGTGCCAGGAATGCTGGAATACGACCACTTCGTGCAGTTCTTCTCCCGTTTCTATGGCAACTCTATCCGCATGTATAGCAGAGCGATGGCCAGTGCTGCGCCTATGATGAAGACGATGGGTGTGGCAGCCCAGGAAGAAATGGCTGTGGTCGAGACTGCAGCAGCGGCTGATATGAACGACAGCATCGTGGAAACGGCTGAAGAAGACAGGGACGCAGGAATGGGGGCTGCATTGCCAGAGGAAGGCGATGCCCTGCGTACCAATTTCGCAGAAACAGCCTTCTTCTATCCGCAGCTCCATACCAACGAGCAGGGAGAGGTGGTGATTTCATTCACTATCCCAGAGAGCCTTACGCGTTGGAACTTTGTGGGGTATGCCCACACTAAGGATATGCAGGTAGGTACAGTTGAAGAAAAAGTCACTACCTCGAAGGACCTTATGCTTCGTCCCAACATGCCACGTTTCCTACGTGTAGGAGACGAGACACAGATAGCTGCCACTATTCAGAATGTCAGTGAGAAAGACGCAACTGGCGAGGTACGCTTCATCCTCTTCAATCCTGTGGATGAGAAAGTATATCGCACGCAGAAAGCACGCTTCTCTATGAAAGCAGGGGAGACGGGCAGCGTGAAGTTCAGCTTCCAAGTGCCAGAAGACATCGACTTGATGGGCGTTCGTATGATGGCAGAGGCAGCTGATTTCAGTGATGGAGAGCAGCACGTATTGCCAGTTCTGAGCAACAAGCAGTATGTAGTGGAGAGTGTAGCGATGCCAATCAGAGGCAACCAGACGCGCACCTTCAACTTAGAGTCACTGTTCAACTACCATCATCCTAGTGCGACGCAACGTCGACTGACAGTGGAGTTTACAGGCAATCCTGCGTGGTATGCCGTGCAGGCATTGCCATCTGTCAGTATGCCACTGCACGACAATGCCATCGATTGGGCGATTTCTTACTATGTGAATGCTTTGGCCAGCCACATAGCCAATAGTCAGCCACGCATCCAGCAGGTATTCAATCGCTGGAAGAATACCGATGCTGCCAAAGAGACCTTTATCAGTCAGCTGCAGAAGAATGCCGACTTGAAGGAAATCCTCTTGGCAGAATCGCCATGGGTATTGGAGGCACAGAGTGAAGCCGATCAGCGTCAGCGCATTGCCACCTTATTCGATATCAACCAGATGCGTGATAAACTTTCTTCTGCCTTAGTGAAACTGCAAGGTTTGCAGAATGAAGACGGTGGATGGAGTTGGTATAAGGGCATGCGAAGCAGTTGGTACACTACGACATTTATCGTAGAACAATTAGCACGTATCCCAATGCTCACCAAGCAAGTATTGCCAGAGCAGAGTGCACGGATGCAACAGGATGCTTTCCGCTTCCTGCACGATGAGGCACTGGAATATTATAAGGAGATTCAGCGCTTGATGCGTAAGGACAAGAACTATAAGTATGAATATCTGTCCAGCGCGATGATGGACTATCTTTATTTGATAGCCATCTCTGGAGAGGACGTTCCATCACAGAATCACCAGGCGTATGAGTTCTTCTTGGCGCGTGTGGCCAATAATCTTAAGAACGGATCGCTCACCTGCAAGGCCATGAGTGCCATCATATTGAAGCATGCAGGGCAGGAAAAGAAGGCTGCAGAGTTTATCGCTTCCTTGAAGGAACATCTGGTGATGGAAGACGAACTTGGTGCACACTTCGCTTTCTTGGATCAGCCTTATGCCTGGGGCATGCTGCCTGTTCCTACACATGTAGCTGTGATGGAAGCCTTTGGAGCGTTTGAGGGGAATGAAGCCTTAATCGAGGAAATGAAGATCTGGCTGCTCAAGCAGAAGCAGACACATGGATGGAACAATAGCGTAGCTACTGCAGATGCAGTGTATGCCCTCCTTTGCACAGGTGGCGATTTGCTCCAGAATCAGGGCGATGTGCGTATCACTATAGCCAATGAGGTCATTGAAACGCTCTCGCCTTCGAAGACCATTGTGCCTGATTTAGGCTATGTGAAGCAGAGTTTTGAAGGGACGGAGAAAGTCTTGGATGCGCAAGAAGCTGTGGTGGAAAAGCGGGACGCAGGCATCGCTTGGGGCGCAGTCTATGCCCAGTACCTCTCTCCGATGACGGATGTAGCACAGCAGGGAGCAGCACTGAATGTAGATCGGAAATTCTATGTAGAGCGTACGGATGCCAATGGCCGTAAATCGTTGGCGCAGGTAGGCGATAAGGCCACGCTGAGAGTGGGGGATATGGTTGTTTCACGCATCACCATCTCTCTGGATAGGAGTATGGACTTCCTGCAACTGAAAGATCGCTTGGCTTCTTGCTTCGAGCCGCTGAATGCGCTTTCTGGCTATCGTTGGAATCAGGGCATTGGCTACTACGTTGAGAGTGAAGATGCTGCAACCAACTTCTTCTTCGATGCGCTGGGTAAGGGTGTTTATGTCTTGGAAAGCCGCTATCGTGTGGCCAGGGCAGGTAGTTACCAAGTGGGATTGGCCAGCATGCAGTGCGCTTATGCCCCAGAATTTACCACCCATTCTTCAGGACTGACTATAGAGGTGGTAGAGTGAGAGAAGGACATTTTTCGATGAAATTATGGTTTTTCAAATATATTCCGTACATTTGTAGCTATAAATGACTGAAATGAAATGAAACGCTATATATTCATCCTCTTTATCATGGCCTTGTGGGTGGGTGGTGCTTACTGCCAAGCCCGCTTCTCTCCTGCTGCCACTACGATTGATGTGGGGAAGGTGGAGTGGAAGTCACCTAAGAAGATTCAATATACCATCACCAATACGGGAAATGCCCCTTTGGTGCTGACGGAGGTGGAACCCGATTGCTCTTGCACGGTGGCAGACTGGACGCAGAGTCCTATTGCTCCAGGTGAAACAGGTACGATAGATCTGACTTTCGAGGCAGAGACATTGGGCCATTTCCAGAAGACGGTAGCTGTGTGGACCAATACAGAGCCTCAGATTGCCTACTTGAGCTTCAAGGGTCAGGTGTTGCCAGAGGTGAAAGATTATACCACGTCTCACCCCTATCATATAGGCGATATTCTCTTGGATACCACCAGTATTGAGTTTCCAGAGGTACATATAGGTGAGATGCCTAAGTTCTACATGAGCTTCGCCAACATGTCGCAGGAGGTTTGGGAACCGATTTTGATGCACCTGCCACCTTATCTGACGATGATGGCAACTAAGGAGTTCTTGATGCCAGAGGATAAATGTGATGTGGAGTTGACGCTGGATACACATTTGCTGCCAGATTATGGTTTGACGCAGAGCGCTGTGTATCTCTCAAGGTTCCCTGGGGATAAAGTGGGCGAGGAGAACGAGATACCTATCACCATCGTGCTTCTTCCTGATTTCTCTAATCTGACGGAGGAAGACCGTTTGAACCTGCCTCATATCGACATTTCTACTACCCAACTGGATATGAGTGCGGAGTTGGCAGCAAAGAACAAGGTAAGAAAAGACCTTACCATTACCAATACGGGTAACAGTACGTTGAAGATTGGAAAGCTGCAAGTGTTTAATTCGGCAGTCAGCGCAGATATTAAGAGTACCAATATTGCCCCAGGACAGATGGTGAATCTGCGTGTGACGGTAAATAAGAAAGCCATGCGTCAGCAAAGGCGTCGGATGCGCCTGCTCTTGCTTTGCAACGATCCAGACAACCCGTTGGTAACAGTGAATATTAAAGTTGCACCTTAACAAAGAATAAAGATATGATGGACCATCCTGAAAATAATGAAGAGTATAAAGGCCTGCAGGTGAATGCTGGTGTAGAAGGCGGGGTTTCTATTGTGAATCCTTACCGCAAAAAGAACCCTCGTAAGCCACAACCCACAGTGTCGGAGTTTGTAGAAGGCATCGTGAAGGGTGACATCACCATGCTGAGCCGTGCTGTGACGCTGGTGGAAAGCGTGAAGCCAGAGCATCAGGTCATCGCGCAGGAAGTCATTGAGAAGTGCCTGCCTTATTCTGGCAATTCAGTACGCGTGGGCATCAGTGGCGTGCCAGGTGCAGGGAAGAGTACTTCCATCGATGTGTTTGGCACCTACGTTTTGGAGAAGAAGGGCGGAAAGTTGGCCGTTCTTGCCATTGATCCCAGCAGTGAGCGTACCAAGGGCAGCATCTTGGGCGATAAGACCCGCATGGAGCATCTGGCAGTGCATCCCAAGGCGTTTATCCGCCCCAGTCCTTCTGCCGGTTCTTTGGGCGGTGTGGCGCGTAAGACGCGTGAGACCATCATCCTTTGTGAAGCCGCGGGTTTCGATAAGATTTTCGTAGAGACGGTAGGTGTAGGACAGAGTGAGACGGCTTGCCATAGCATGGTAGACTTCTTCCTGCTCATTCAGTTGGCAGGTACTGGCGATGAGTTGCAAGGAATCAAGCGTGGCATCATGGAGATGGCCGATGGCATAGTGATCAACAAAGCCGATGGCGATAATGTAGAGCGTGCCAAGTTGGCTGCCAGCCAGTTCCGCACAGCGCTGCACATGTTCCCAGCACCAGATTCAGGTTGGACTCCAGAGGTGCATACTTATTCAGGCTTCTACAACATCGGTGTAGATAAGGTGTGGGACATGATCTATCGCTACATAGACTTCGTGAAGCTCAACGGATGGTTCGACTACCGCCGTAATGAGCAGAGCAAATATTGGATGTATGAAAGCATCAATGAGCAACTGCGCAACAGCTTCTATCAGAACACGCTGATAGAGCCGATGCTGGCAGAAGAGGAGGCAAAGGTGCTGCAAGGCAAGGTGACGTCATTCGTAGCTGCCAAGCACTTGCTGGATGCCTACTTCGAAGATATGAAGAAATAATAAAACCGTCATAGCCATGGAGAAGCAAGCCAACTACATCAAGCGGATAGAAATCCAGAATCTCTGGAACCGCTATCGCATTGCGTGGGACCTGCGCCCAGATGTGAACATCTTGGGTGGTATCAATGGAGTGGGGAAGACCACCATTCTGAATCGGTCTATCGACTATCTGGAGCAGATAACGGGCCACATGAAGAATGATGCAGAGAAGGGCGTGCGTATACTTTTTGACAATCCAGATGCCACGTTTATCCCATACGATGTGATTCGCAGTTACGACCGTCCGTTGGTTCAAGGCGACTTCACTGCACGCATGGCCGATCCTCAGGTACGTTCCGAACTCGATTGGCAGATCTATCTCTTGCAGCGCAGATACCTCAACTATCAGGTGAATATCGGCAACAGAATGATAGAGCTGTTGAATGGCACGGATGAAGATCGTCAGAAGGCGGCTTCCATCTCTGCCCCCAAGCGCAGGTTCCAGAAGTTGATAGATGAGCTCTTCAGCTACACGCGTAAAAAGATAGACCGCAAGAGCAACGAAATCTTCTTTTATCAAGGGGGGGAACGCCTCTCACCCTATCAGCTTTCAGCAGGTGAGAAGCATGTGCTGGTAATCTTGCTTACGGTCTTGGTGCGTGAGGGCGAGCATAGCGTACTCTTCATGGATGAGCCAGAAGCATCACTTCATATCGAATGGCAGCAGCGTCTCATCAGCATGA
This sequence comes from uncultured Prevotellaceae bacterium, assembly GCA_937891085.1. Classification (GTDB taxonomy): domain Bacteria; phylum Bacteroidota; class Bacteroidia; order Bacteroidales; family Bacteroidaceae; genus Bacteroides. The sequence goes on from CALAEY010000120.1 coordinate 17,951, forward strand.
TTAGGGAGCTGAATCCCGATATGCAGCTGATCCTCACCACCCATTCACCTGCTGTTATCATGGATGGCTGGATGGATGCCGTGACAGAAGTCAGCGAGATTGCCACAGAGATAGACCCAACTTAGGCCAACACCCTGCATTTCAATGTTTAATGTTTAATGTTTAATGTTTAATGTTTAACGTTTAACGTTTAATAATCTCCGTGTCCCTATCGCTCCGAAATAATCTCACGTCACAGTACCTGGAGGCAGCTACGAAGCTGAGCCCCAAGCAGAAGCGTCGTCGCATAGTGGCCTATGTGGAGAGCTATGACGACATCTTCTTCTGGCGCAGTGTGCTTTCTGAGTTCGAAGACGAGACACGCTTCTTCCGCGTGATGTTGCCATCCAACTCATCGCTTTCAAAAGGGAAGAAGATGGTGCTCACCAGTTGTCTGCGCAGCACGCAGTTGGGGAAGAACCTCATCGCTTGCGTGGATAGCGACTATGACTATCTGCTACAAGACGCCACAGATGTGTCGAAGGAGATGAACACCAATCCCTACATCTTCCAGACTTATGCCTATGCCATAGAGAGCTACCAGTGCTATGCAGAGAATCTTCATGATATCTGCGTGGAGTCTACCTTGAACGACCATCAGGTGTTCGACTTCCCCGCCTACATGCGTGAATATTCAGAGATTGTCTATCCGCTGTTCGTATGGAATATCATGCTCTATAGGGCGCGCATGAACAACAGCTTCCCGATGAATGTGTTCTGCAACGTCACCATCCCGCCTACCATCGACATCCGTAAGCCTAAGTACAGCCTTGATGGCCTGCGCTTGCAAGTAGAAAAGAAACTCAAGGAATTGGAAGGCCGACTCCCTCAATACGTAGATAAGTATGATGCCATGGATAAGGAGCTGCAGCAACTGGGTGTCACTCCGCAGACCACCTACTTCTTCATGAAAGGTCACCACATCAAGGAGAACGTAGTAATGAAGCTGGTGAATCCTGTCTGCACCCAGCTTCGCCGTGAACGTGAGGAGCAAATCCGTCGCCTAGCACAGCATCGCAAGCAGTATGAAAATGAGCTTTCTGGCTATAATCACAGTGCCACACCTGTAGAGGTAGTGATGCGCAAGAACGACAACTACAAAGACCTCTTCCTCTACGAGTGGATCAGGGAAGATATCCGCCAGTTCTTGGAAGAGCTTGACAAGTAATTGTTTTTTTTTTATGAGGTGTCCACCCCATTATTTACCAAAAGTCAGCCCTGTTTTCAGTAACGCAAGGCTTTTCGGCGATAATTGCCTGTGTTTCTTGTGATCAACCAGCATCTCTGGGCTTTTAGATGCCTGTTCTTTCTGCTCAGTCACCGTTATGACTGAGGTCATTCTCCGTTTCGCCTGAGGTC
>CALAEY010000121.1 GCA_937891085.1 uncultured Prevotellaceae bacterium
GTTTATGCGGTCATGCGGGTCTGTGTGGGTTGCCACGGAAAAATCCGGGTGCGCCGAAATGGCACACTAGAAAAGTTTGATGCCGCAGCCTCAACTACAGAAATATGAAATATTCATTTCTATCTATTTCACAAAGAGTAACCCAAACAGGAAACAGTTGATTGAAGCTTTCAGAGATTTGTTGGCATCAGACCTTTATGAGTTAGTGATATGATTACCTCCAAACAATATAGTTAATATTACCATACGTATCAATCCCTGAGCGGTTCTCGTCACCAAACTCATGGCGGGTGCCGTCTTTATCGACTGCCCATCCGTAGGCATTGGCTCCTACGAGGTAGATGGCAGTGTCCATGCCGATGTCGGCCAGGGCTTGGGAGAAGTCGTGGAAGGACTCTCGGCTCTGACTCTCTACCATGAAGACTTCGGTGCCTCGCTGGCAAAGGGCGCGGCGGATGGACTTGCCTTTAGGGTTGGATTCTTCCATCACACCATGATTCACCAAGGAGTATTGACGGAAGAAGTAGCCGTCTTCTTCGATGGCTTTCTCGAAGAGCGATGAGTTCTTATCTACGCCGAGGGTGATCTTCCCGTCGAGGATGGCACAGAAGCCTTGCTTGGTGCTTCCCTTGGCTAATACTTCGCCTTGCTGCACGAAGGATCCGGCCATCTCACCATTATCTCCACGCACATCGGCTGCTTGGGCGATAAGGATGATAGAGGCATCGGTCTTATCGGGAGCGCCTACTGAAAGGCTGGCTTTGGCTCCATGTGGGAAGAAGAGGCGCAGCTCTATATCGTTGACTGTGGTATCGCGTATCTCCGTATAGGCAGCCTCTGCAGGGACCGCATCATGGCTCAGCGGTGCGGTGTAGGTAGCTTCTACGAGTTCCCGCTCTGGCTCTCCCACTTCTGACGGACGAGGCCACAGAAGGTAGGCAGCAAGACCGATGAGTGCCAATGCTGGGACTATCAGCCACAGCCATCGGCGAGATTTCTTCGATGTAGTATCATCATCACAGAGAGCTTCAGGAACTCTTCTGTAAAGCACACGCTCTTCATTTTCTCTCAGTTCTCTCAGAGCTTCTTCCTGAAGGAGACGTTTCTTTTCTGCGTCTTCTCCGATAATGCGAATCTCGTCATCGCGTATGTCGTTCAGTATTTCTTCTTTCATAATACAATTCCTCCTTACAATTCGCTTTCCAGCAATTCCTTGAGCTGCTTGAGGGCTGCTACGGATGCCGTGACAGTGCGGTTGACGGTTCTACAATCTGACAGTATGAGTTTCTGTTTCGGCACATCGATATGATAGACGTAAAGCCTGTTGATGATAAGGCTGCGTCCGATACGGATGAAGACATTGCCGGAGGTGCCAAGCTGCTCGGAGATCATACGTTCCAGTTCTCCGAGCTGGAAAGAGAGGATGCGCGTCTGGTCGTCCGACTGCACCAATAGTGAGTAGTTGCCGTCTGAGGAGATATAGACTATCCGCTCAGGGGCGATGCGCACCAGCTCATTGGAGTTTGATATGATCAGGTAGTTTCTCATACTGTTTTCTTAACTGCACACAAAGATAGTGAGTTTTATTGATAACTGGTATAATGAATGTACGAAATACCCTTCTGAGTGTATGAAATAGGGTGCCTTATCCTGAATTCGTTGACATTCGCAATAACAGTAATGACAGATGACAGTTATTTTTTGCGGTATTATCGCACATCCCCAGCTATCATCACTTTGCAAAACGCGGATTTTTCACTCCCAGAAAGGTCTAATTTAGTGAAAATAAAAAAATTGTGGGCATTATATTTTTTTAGATAAACAAAAAACTTTATATTTGCAGTCCGAAAAATGAAATGAAGTTATTAATATTAAAATAATCATACGAAAATGACTAAAGCAGAAATCGTTAGCCAGATTGTTAAGAACACTGGCATTGACAGAAAGACAGCCTCAGCTGCTGTGGAAGCCTTTATGACCTCAGTAATGGATGCATTGGCTGATGGTGAGAATGTGTATCTCCGTGGATTCGGTAGTTTCAACGTAAAGAAGCGCGCTCAGAAGACCGCTCGTAACATCTCTAAGAATACAACGATCATCATCCCTGAGCATAATATCCCAGCTTTTAAGCCAGCCAAGACGTTCATCAGCGCTATGCAGAAAAAGTAATAATTATATAAGTTTAACCATTAATTTTTAAGGACTATGCCAAGCGGTAAGAAGAAAAAAAGACATAAAATGTCAACGCACAAGCGTAAAAAAAGACTAAGAAAGAACAGACATAAGAGCAAGAAGTAAGTCTTAGACTTTTATTATGACAAGAACTAAAGAACAAACTTATGATACTAAAAAACTTTACATAAGTTTGTTCTTTATTTTGTAATTAGTAGTAACTAAAATCAGAAGACAGTGACAAGTGAACTCGTTGTTGACGTAAAGCCCCAGGAGGTCTCCATCGCATTGCTGGAAGAAGGGAGCCTGGTGGAACTGCAGAAGGAGGGCAGCAATACGGCCTTCGCTGTGGGAAACATGTATTTGGGACGCGTCAGGAAACTGATGCCGGGCCTGAATGCTTGCTTCGTTGACGTGGGTTTCGAGAAAGACGCTTTTCTTCACTATCAGGACTTAGGTCCGCAATTCAACTCTCTGAACAAGTTCCTACGCCAAACCATCAGTGACAAGAAAAAGACATACTCCATCACCAAGGCCAGCATCATGCCCGACCTCGAGAAGGGCGGCTCTGTGGCTACCACGCTGCAGCAAGGCCAGGAGGTGGTGGTGCAAATCGTGAAGGAACCCATCAACACGAAGGGACCACGACTCACCTCTGAGCTCTCATTCGCAGGGCGATATCTGGTGCTGATCCCCTTCAACGACAAGGTGAACGTTTCTTCTAAGATCAAGTCGGCTGCTGAGCGCGCACGCCTTAAACAACTGCTCATGAGCATCAAGCCAAAGAACTTCGGTGTGATAGTGCGCACCGTGGCAGAGGGCAAGCGAGTGGCCGAACTGGACAGCGAACTGAAGGTTCTGGTGAAACGATGGGAAGATGCCATGACCAAAGTACAGATGGCTGCCAAACTTCCGACCCTGATCTACGAGGAGACAAGCCGCGCCGTAGGTATGCTGCGCGACCTCTTCAATCCTTCTTTCGAGCACATCTACGTGAATGATGAGGCCGAATTCAATGAGATAAAGGATTACGTATCGATCATCGCTCCCGACAGGGCCGGCATAGTGAAGCTGTACAAGGGCGAGCTGCCCATCTTCGACAATTTTGCCATCACGAAGCAGATCAAATCGCTCTTCGGACGCACCATCTCCTACAAGAACGGTGCCTACCTGATCATTGAGCATACGGAAGCGCTGCACGTGGTGGATGTGAACAGCGGAAACCGCTCGAAGAAGACCAACCAGGAGGACAATGCCCTCGAAGTGAACCTGGGTGCCGCCGATGAACTGGCACGACAGCTGCGACTGCGCGATATGGGTGGCATCATCGTGGTGGACTTCATAGACATGAGCGTGGCGGAGGACCGACAAAAACTGTATGAGCGCATGTGCGAGAACATGAAGAAGGATCGCGCACGCCATAACATCTTGCCTCTGAGCAAGTTCGGCCTGATGCAGATCACACGCCAGCGTGTGCGTCCGGCGATGGACGTAGATACGTCTGAGGAGTGCCCTACCTGCTTCGGTACGGGAAAGATAAAGTCGAGCATTCTGTTCACTGACCAACTGGAGAGTAAGATAGACTACCTGGTCACGAAGCTGAAGATAAAGAAATTCTCACTACACGTTCATCCGTATGTGGCTGCCTACATCAATCAGGGACTGATCTCACTGAAGCGTCAGTGGCAGATGAAATACGGATTCGGCATTAGGGTGATTCCTAATCAGAGCTATGCCTTCTTGCAGTATGCCTTCTTCGGGGCCGACAAGCAGGAGATAGACATGAAGGAAAAGACTGATGCCAAGTAAGACATTCGGGTAAAGTAAAAATGAAGCGGGCAGCATGAACATCTGGAGTCATGCTGCCCGCTTTTTCTTTGCAGAAGCGCCGTGGCTTACTCTTCTTCTGGCTTCATGTTGGTGAAGACATTCTGCACATCGTCAAACTCCTCGAGCTTCTCTACCATCTTATTGATGGTCTCGCGGTGCTCTGGTGCCACGTCCTTCAGGTCGTTAGGAATGTAGGTGAACTCACCGCCGACGTCCTCAAAGCCCTGCTCCTCCAGATGCTTCTGGATGGCTGCGTAGCTCTTAGGATCACCGTAGATGGTGATGGTGCCTTCTTCCTCGTCGATGTCATAGTCCTCATCTACATCGTAGTCTATCATCTCCAAGATGAACTCGTCCATATCGAGACCGTCTTTCTTCTTGAAGGTGAACACGGCCTTGTGGTCGAAGAGGAATGCCAGTGAACCCATGGTTCCCAGCGTACCGCTGAACTTATTGAACACCGAGCGAACGTCGGCCACGGTGCGGGTAGGATTATCGGTCAGTGTATCTACGAAGATAGCCACTCCGTGAGGGCCGTATCCCTCGTAAGTCATGCTCTTGTACTCACTCTGGTCCTTACCCATCGCATTCTTGATGGCGCGATCGATGTTGTCCTTCGGCATGTTCTCACGCTTGCAGACAGCGATCACTGAACGCAGTGCAGGATTGTTCTCTGGCTCTGGACCGCCTGCCTTCACGGCAATGGCGATCTGCTTGCCCAGACGGGTGAATGTCTTGGCCATGTGGCCCCATCTCTTAAGCTTTGTAGCTTTTCTGTATTCAAACGCTCTTCCCATAGCTTGTTTTCAATTATGAATTATGAATTATAAATTATTTTCACTCTAAACTCTTTGCATTTTTGCATTTTTGCATCTTTGCATTTTTTAATCTAGGCGTAGCCGATATTATCTCAGTTTCGCTCCGAGTTTGTTCTCCAGATTGTAGATGAGCTTCTGCATCACCTTGTCTATGGCCTTGTCGTTCAAGGTCTGGGTCTCGTCTTGCAGCGTGAAGCTCACGGCATAGCTCTTCTTGCCTGCCAGGAGGGTCTTGCCTTCATAGACATCAAACAGGGTGACTTTCTTCAGCAGCTTACGGTCGGTCTCGAAGGCGAGCTTCTCTATGTCGGCAAACTGCACGGTGCTGTCTACCAGCAGGGCAAGGTCACGCTTCACGGCTGGATACTTGGCTATCTCCTTGAAACTGGTCTTGTAGTTTTTCTGGAGCTTCATGAGCTCATTCCAGCAGAGGTCTGCGAAGAACACTGGCTGATCGATGTCCATCTGCTTCAGGATGCTGCGAGACACGATGCCGAACATGGCCACACGCTTGCCGCTGCGCTGATTCAGACTCAATGCCGTGGCGAAGATGTCTTCTGTAGCAGGAGCCGTCTGCAGCAGTCCGGCACTGATGCCCAGACGGGTGAGCACGTTCTCCACGTAGGCCTTCAGCTCGTAGATGGTGCTGTCTTCGTCGGCATGTGCCCAAGAGCCCGTCACCTTCTTACCAGTGAGCCAGAGGCCCAGATGGTAGTCTTCGGAGTATGGGGCCAACGCCTTTTCGGCATTGCGGCGCTCCTCATGGAAGTAGTAGCAGTTGCCGAACTCGAAGAAACGCAGGTCTGGGTTCTTATGGTTGATATTGCGTGCGATGCTCTCCAGGCCTCCGAAGAGGAGTGTCTGACGCATCACGTTCAGATCGCTGCTCAGTGGGTTCATCAGACGCACGAGGTTCGCTGATGGGTAGCACTGCAGACCGTCATAGTAGGCCGCACGTGTCAGTGAGTTGTTCATTATCTCGTTGAAGCCCTCGCCTACCAGCTGCTCGCTGACGAGGTTCTGCATGCGCTGAGAGCGGTCGGTATCCGTCTTCACGGTGAGGCTCGACTTCAGCGTGGTAGGAATCTCCACATTATTATATCCATAGATGCGCAGGATGTCTTCCACCACGTCGCATGGACGCTGCACGTCTACACGGTACTGAGGCACATCGAGCGTGAGGCCTTCGGCGGTCTCTGCCACGATGTCCATCTCCAGTGCCTTCACGATGCGCTTGATGGTCTCTGCACCTATCTCCTTACCTATCAGGTCGTGCACCTGCTGGTAGTTCAGCTCCACACGGAACGGAGGGAAGTCTGAGGCCGACACATCCTTCACGTCTGAAGAGATGGTGCCGCCTGCCAGCTCCTTCACCATGAGGGCTGCCAGTTTAAGGATATACACGGCATTGTTAGGATCTACACCGCGCTCATAGCGGAAGCTGGCATCGGTGCTCAGTCCGTGGCGGCGGGCGGTCTTACGTATCCATGTGGGATGGAAGTAGGCGCTCTCCAGGAACACGTTCTTGGTCTCTTCGGTGGTACCGCTGTCGAGGCCGCCGAACACACCGCCGATGCACATAGGCTCTTCGGCATTGCAAATCATGAGGTCGCGCTCGCTGAGTTTATGCTCCACGCCATCGAGTGTGACGAACGGGGTGCCTTCTGGCATGGTTTTCACCACCACCTTGCCGCCTTTGATTTTGTCGGCATCGAAGGAGTGCATCGGATGACCGAAGCCGTGGCAGATGTAGTTGGTGATATCCACGATATTGTTGATAGGACGCAGACCGATGATGCGCAGACGGTCTTGCAGCCACTCTGGACTCTCCTTCACGGTGACACCTTTTACGGTGACGCCGGCATAGCGCGGACAAGCCTCGCCGTTCTCCACGATTACAGGGATGTCAAGGTCATGATTCTCTACGGCAAAGGCCTCTACCGATGGCTTATGCAGCTTGGCAGGCTTCTCGTTCTGCACGAGGTAGGCATACAGATCACGTGCCACACCGTAGTGAGAGCAGGCATCGACGCGGTTTGGCGTGATGTCTACCTCTATCACATAGTCGCTCTTGATGTTATAGTAGTCTTTGGCCAGCGCGCCAACCACAGCCGTCTCTGGCAGCACGATGATGCCAGAATGGTCGGTACCGATGCCAATCTCGTCTTCTGCGCAGATCATGCCACATGACTCTATGCCACGCAGCTTGGCTTTCTTGATGGTGAAGCACTGGTCGCCGTCGTAGAGCTTGCAGCCCAGCGGAGCTACCACCACTTTCTGTCCGGCAGCCACATTAGGCGCACCGCACACTATCTGAGCAGGCTCTCCTTGTCCTAAATCCACAGTAGTGACGTGCATGTGGTCTGAGTTGGGGTGAGGCTCGCATGTGAGCACCTGCCCGATGACCAATCCTTCCAGTCCGCCTTTCACAGACTGCACTTCTTCTACCGAACCTACTTCCAGACCGATGGAGGTCAGCGCCACTGAGGTCTCCTCTGGAGTGAGGTCAAAATCCAAGTACTCTTTGAGCCAATTGTAAGAGATATTCATAAATCTATTTCGTTTATAATCTGTCGTCGGAGGGTATCTCCGATTTTTAATGTCGCAAAGGTAATAAGATTTTTTGGGAGAATAGTTATTTGTTACAGAGAATTTCACTAATTTCGTGGCGAAAACTAACAGAAATATGGAAAAACAGAGTTCACATACCGGTATCGAATACCCCGTGGGCTTCGCTTTGAGCGGCGGATTCATCAAGGGTTTCGCGCATCTGGGTGCCATTCAGGCGCTGCAGGAGCACGACATCCGTCCAGATATCCTTTCGGGCGTGAGCGCGGGGGCATTGGCGGGAGCCTTGTATGCCGATGGCAATGAGCCACACCAGGTGCTGGAGTTCTTCAAGGGACTCTCGTTTCGTGACCTGACCAATCTCATCGTTTCAAAGGCTGGGTTCTTCAACATGAAAGACGTGATAGATTTCCTGAACCAGAATCTGGAAGTGAAGCGCCTGGAAGACCTTCAGATTCCGATGATCATCACGGCTACCGACTTCGACCGCGGTCGTTCGGTGCATTTCCGTGAAGGTCCGCTGCCAGAGCTCATCGCCGCTTCTTGCTGTGTGCCTATCCTCTTCAGTCCCATAGAGATAGAGGGTACGCACTACGTAGACGGCGGGGTGCTGATGAATCTGCCCGTGAGTCCGCTGCGTGACATCTGCCAGAAGGTGGTGGCCATCAACGTCAGTCCGCTGGTGGCTCCCGAATACAAGATGAATATCATAAGTATAGCCGAACGTGCCTACCACTTCATGTTCCGCTCCAACACAGTGCCACAACGCACCATGGCCGACCTGCTGATAGAGCCCACGAATCTCTATGAGTTCAGCGACATGGATCTGGACAAGACGGAGGAAATCTTCATGCGTGGGTATGTGGAAGCAAAGGAAACGCTGGAAACATTAAACATTAAACATTGAGAATGGAAAAGATCATCATATATCAAGTGTTGCCACGACTCTTCGGCAACCAGACAGAGCATCCGGTGCAGGCGGGGACTCTGCGACAGAACGGCTGCGGAAAGTTGGCCGACTTCACGCCTGAGGCCTTGCAGCAGATCAAGAAGCTGGGAGCTACCCATATCTGGTACACGGGCATCATAGAGCATGCCACGCAGACCGACTATCGCCGCTACGGCATCAAGCCCGATCATCCGGCGGTGGTGAAGGGACGTGCGGGCTCTCCGTATGCCATCAAGGACTATTTCGACGTAGATCCCGACTTGGCACAAGACATCCCCTACCGCATGCAGGAGTTCGAACGACTGGTGAATCTCACGCATAAGAACGGCCTGAAGGTGATCACCGACTTCGTGCCCAATCATGTGGCGCGTCAGTACCACTCCGACCATCAGCCCGACGGCACCACGCAGCTCGGTGCGTCAGACAATCAGGAGGTGGCTTTCAGTCCGTACAACAACTTCTACTACATCCCTCAGCAACAGCTGCAGTGCCAGTTCGACATGAAGGGCAGCGCTACCCGTCCCTATGTGGAGATGCCCGCACGGGCCACGGGAAACGACCGCTTCGATGCTTATCCGGGCATCAACGACTGGTATGAGACGGTGAAGCTGAACTATGGCGTGGACTATCAGAATGGGCATACGTGCCACTTCTTCCCCATCCCCGACACTTGGAACAAGATGCTCGAAATCCTGCTCTTCTGGGCTTCGAAGGGCATCGACGGACTGCGTTGCGATATGGCTGAGATGGTGCCCGTGGAGTTCTGGGAATGGGTGATTCCGCAAGTGAAGAAGCAATATCCGGAGCTCATCTTCATCGCCGAGGTCTACAATCCCGACCTCTACCGCGCATACCTCTTCCGCGGACACTTCGACTACCTCTATGACAAGGTGGGTCTCTATGACACGCTGAAGGCCGTGGTACGCGGCGAGCAGAGTGCCACAGCCATACAGCGCTGTTGGCAGAATGTGGGCGACATCCAGGAGCACATGCTTAACTTCCTGGAGAATCATGACGAGCAGCGCATCGCGTCCAGCTTCTTTGCGGGCGATGCCAAGCGCGGCATCCCAGCCCTCATCGTCAGCACACTGATGAACGCCAATCCGATGATGATCTACTTTGGTCAGGAACTGGGAGAGACGGGCATGGAGAACGAAGGCTTCAGCGGTCTCGACGGTCGCACCACCATCTTCGACTACTGGTCGGTAGACAAGATCCGTCGCTGGCGAAACGGCAACAAGTTCGATGAGAAGCTGCTCACCAAAGAGGAGCGCCAGCTGAAGGCCATCTACACGCGTATCCTCAATCTCTGCCACACGGAGAAGACCGTGAGCCAAGGCTTGTTCTTCGACCTCACCTACGTGAATTGCGGCGGTTGGCGCTTCAATGAGCATCGCCAGTACGCCTTCTTGCGTAAGCATGAGAATGAGCTGCTGTTGGTAGCCGTGAACTTCGGTGCCGAGAGTGCCGAGGTGGCCATCAATCTGCCCGCCCATGCCTTCAACTACATGCAGTTCCCAGAGGTTGATGACATCGTAGCCACCGACCTGCTCAGCGGCAAGGAAGAGCACATCTGCCTCTCTCCCCTCCGCGCCACGAACACCACCCTACCCGCCTACGGCGGCAAAGTGCTGAAGATAGTGCTTTGATTAATGAAGAATAGATGCCGTAGGCATCAAATAAGGTAGCCAGCCATGTCTATGGGTACGCCACACATAAAATGTCATAATTGCCTAACAAAAAAAGCGAAGCCTCAAAGCTTCGCTTTTTCAGTGATTCCGCTGCGATTCGAACGCAGGACCCACAGCTTAGAAGGCTGTTGCTCTATCCAGCTGAGCTACGGAACCATTAAAATCGGGTGCAAAGGTAGGCTTTCTTTTTGTAATTTTCAAATTTCTACCTCTGTTTTTTATTACTAAGGCCAAAAATAGATTGTCCATTACATCACTCTCCACTATCAACTCTCCACTAAATAAAAAAAAGAGGGAAGAAACCTCACGGCCTCTCCTCCTCCCAACAATTAGTGAATCTGTATTTGAAAGTTCTCTATGTCGGTTATCTCTTTTAATAGTGCATCAATTCACTTTCACCAGTCATTCTTTTTCAGGTTACCATAGGTCTTTTATTAACCTTTTCGAAATAAACTAAACTGAATCTGGATGCAAAGAAAATACATAAAATCCACTTGAGTAAATCCTAAAATGACTAAAATTTGTTCCAAAGCAAACTCATATACAAAAATGTTATTATATTTGCATCCGAATAAAAAATGACGACACCATGTATAATATACCTGAAGCATACTCCAATTCGACCTTGGTTTCCAGCGAAGATTTCTGGGAATACAAGATAGGCTGCCTGCTCACCGATGCAGAGCTCTCTATGGCTACCAACCGCATGCCCGACACACTGGAAGCCTACACCATCACCCTGGTGCTGAACGGTGATCTCACGTTGACAAACAACAACAAGCAGTTCACCCTGCACCCCAACGACATCTACTTCTACCTGCCAGGCTACTCCGTGAAGATCAATCAGGTATCTCCCGACTATTCAGGCATCTGCCTCATCATAGACCTAAAGCAAGCCTTAGACACCCCAGCCAGCAAGTACATGGTGCAGACCGCCTTCTTCCCCATGCTCGAGATGGGTGTGCCCAAGGCCTCCCTTCAACCTAAGGATGCCGAGCGGTTGAAGAGCATCATGCTCCTCATACACAGCACCATACATAGCGACTCCATCTACAAGGGACGCATTCTGAAGATGCTCTACTCCGTCATGATTCTCGATCTGATGAATCTTCACCAGCTCCATCAGAGCGGCAAGCCACTCTCCGAACAAGCCCGTCAGCTTTACTTCAACTTCGTCCGTCTGCTGCCCGACAATTTCAAGGAGCATCATGATATACGCTTCTATGCCGACCAGCTTCACGTCACCCCCACCTACCTGTCGCATGTGGTGAAGCAAGTCACCTCGCATACCGTGCTCGACTTCATCAATCAGATGCTCATGCTCGAAGCCTCATGGATGCTCATTGAGACCAAGATGAGCATTGGCGAGATAGCCGATGCCCTCCACTTCAGCGACCAAGCCTCCTTCAGCAAGTTCTTCACCCGCCTCCAAGGCATCAATCCGAAGAGCTACCGCAAGAAGGCATGAATCCACCTGTAGGGCACCCCTCCAAAAACTGTTGTCACGCCTGTGTTTTAGAGTCTATCATGCACTTCGGCCATACCACTTAGCTATCAGGGCACCGCTGATGTTGTGCCAGACACTGAATATGGCGCCTGGGATGGTGGCCAGAGGATAGGCAGCGAAATGGAGTACGGCGAGGGAGGAGGCAAGGCCTGAGTTCTGCATGCCTACCTCTACCGATATGGCCACACGCTTGGGCTTGGGCAGCCCCAACAGCTGGCCTATGAGATAGCCGGTGGCGTATCCCAACAGGTTGTGAAGAATCACCACCAGCACGATAAGCAGACCTGCAGATAGCAGACGGGCAGCTGTGTGCGACACAACAATCGCTACCACAGCCATAATCATCAGCGTAGAGAATGCCGGAAGATAGGATGTCAGCTTCTTCGTGAGCCTTGGCAGGTATTTCTGGCAAATCAGACCGCCTGCTATGGGGGCTATCACCACATAGAGTATACTGAGTAGCATGCCCACGGCATCTACATCGACCATAGTGCCAGCCAGCAGCCACACCAGCAGGGGTGTGAGCAGGGGAGCCAACATGGTGGAAGTGGCCGTCATTCCCACCGAAAGCGCAAGGTCGCCCTTGGCCAGATAGGTTATCACGTTTGACGACGTGCCACCCGGACAGCACCCCACCAGCATTACGCCCAATGCCAACTCGTCGGGCAAGGCGAAGGCCTTGGCCAGCAGCCAAGCCAGCAGGGGCATCACGGTGAACTGAGCCAGGCACCCTGTCAGCACATCTCTGGGATGGCTGAACACGATGCGGAAATCATCGAGTGAGAGTGTGAGTCCCATGCCGAACATGATGAGTCCGAGTATGGGATTGATATACCACGTGTCTATAGCTGAAAAGACCTCCGGCACCCACAATGCCAGACCGGCCACCAGCAACACCAGTAAAGCCATCCACCGGGATATGAAATCGCAGACTTTCTTCATCATGGGTGCAAAGATAGTCTTTTATTTAAAAATAATGTATAACTTTGCACCCTAAACTTTTCTGACACGTATGAAGCAGGAGCCACTACCCTCGGAACTGACTAGAGACAGCATAGAGACCGCCTACGCCTTTCTGCACCAGAAGATGCGGGTGTATATCCACTCCACGATGGACTGGCAGAGGGATGACATAGAGTATGCCATAGGCACCTATGCCGATGAGATGAATCCGGAACTCTACAAAATACTGGCCGGTGGACGCACAGACTATCTGCGTGACCATCGGCTTTTCGAGCAGGACATCACACATGCCGTGCGGGTAATGGAACAGATGCTGGGCATCTGACTGCATTTTTTCCAAGATTGTGGTATTTTTTTCCAAGAAAAGCCTTATCTTAGCACACAAATTGGAATACTATGGATAGCAACGAACGACTTTTCGAGATTACCTTCGCCATGATGAAGGATCAGAAGCACAAGTTGATGCTGGACGACTTTCTCTATCTGAATGACAATCTCTCTGACGAGCACCCATTCGTAGAGGATGACGAACTGGAAATGGCCAATCAGCTGATGCCAATGAAGTTCATGTTCACCATGACCGTGGTCTGCGTGAAGGGTTGTCTGCATGTGAACGTGAATCTGATGGACATAGAGATGCATGAGAATGATGCGTTGCTACTCACTCCGGGGTCTATCTTGGAGCGCATAGAACCAGAACCCGACACTAAGTTGCTGATCATGGCCTTTGCCAACGATATAGACAACAGTGCGCTGAACTTCGCGACGGCCTCGGTGCGCAAATACTTCCTGCGCCCTGCCCTCTTCCACGGCGACAAGGAGGACATGGAGGAGCTGCTCGGCGTGTATAAACTGATGCGCCTCATACTGACGCACCGCCGCAATGACTATACCAGGGAGAAGATAGAGAACCTGCTGAAAGGGCTTACGCTGCTCTTCCTCGGACAGAAATCGCGTTTCGAGCAGGAGCAGAACTACCAGCGCCCCACCAGACAGGAAGAGATCTTGCTGGACTTCATCCAAGAGGTGCACGACGGCTGTCAGGAGCATCGTGACCTGAAGTATTATGCCGACCGCCTGTGCCTCTCGGCTTCCTATCTGGCGCATGTGGTGTCGGAGACCAGTGGGCGTCATGCCTCGGAGTGGATCAAGGATGCGGTGATACTGGAGGCCAAGGCCATGCTGCACAAGGGAAGCTACACGGTGCAGCAGGTGAGTCTGGCGCTGAATTTCCCCAACCAGTCGTTCTTTGGCAAGTATTTCAAGAGTGCGGTGGGAGTGTCGCCGAGGCAGTACCAACAGAATGGATAATGGATAATGGATAATTAAATAATTATGGAACAGATAATCAAACATTTCACGGATACAGACTTGTATAAGTTCAGCATGTGCTGTGCCATCATAGACAACTTTCCACGTGCGCAGGTGAAGTATGAATTTGTAGACCGCAACGGTCTGTGCTATCCCGAAGGTTTCGGGAAACTGGTAGAGGAGCAGATAGCCATGCTGGAGAACCTCGTCATCACAGAGGAGGAGATACAGTTCATGCGTCGTAAGTGCTACTTCCTGCCGGGATGGTTTCTCACCTACCTGCGTGGCTTCCGCTACAAACGTGAGTGGGCGAAGGTGAGCCAAGATGCTGAGGGACACTTGCATATAGAGTTCGAAGGGCTCTGGGCAGACACCGTGCTGCTGGAAGTGCAGGTACTGGCCATCGTGTCGGAGCTTTATTATAAGGTGACAGGACTGGATCAGAAGTTCGACTATGAGGCTTACTACCACAAGAGCTATGCCAAGGCGCAGAAGATGCTGGAGCATGGCTGCCTCTGGGCTGACTTCGGTCCGCGCCGTCGTGCCAGCTTCCATGCGGAGGATGTGGCGCTAAAGGCGATGCTGGATGCCACCCATGAGCACCAGAAGGCGGGTAAGCCTGGGCGCTGTACGGGTACCAGCAATGTGTATCTGGCCATGAAGTATGATGTGACGCCTATCGGCACCATGGCGCATGAGTACGTCTCTGCCATCGCTGCCATGTATGGTCCGCAGATGGCCAACCACATCGCCATGAGCACCTGGAGACACACCTACCGTGGCAGTCTGGGAACCTATCTGTATGACACCTATAAGTGGGAGGCTTTCGACCGCAATCTGTCTGAGGACTTCGCCCGTGGTTTTGCCGGTCTGCGCGTGGACAGCGGTGACAATTATGAGCAGTTTGAGAAGATGAAGGCGAAGTATGCTTCGTTCGGCATTCCTATCGCTGAGAAGCAGGTGGTGTTCAGCAATGCGCTGAGCATAGACGGAGCCTGTGAGCTGCAAGACCGTCTGGGTGACCAAGCGAAGATCTCCTTCGGCATAGGTACTTGCTGGACCAATGACTTCGACGGGGTGGAGCCTATGAACATCGTCATCAAGTTGCTGGCTGCCAAGATTACAGAGAGCTGGCCGTTCTACAACGATACCTGTAAGCTGAGCGAGGATCGTGGCAAGGCTACCGGCAAGCCAGAGGTGGTGAAGCGATTCAAGGAGATTTTGCATATTGAGGAATAAAATTAAAAATTGACAATTCACAATTCACAATTCACAATTGAGAATTGACAACTAGCCATCTGGATGGGAACGGCGAAGCCGTAATTGTGAATTGTTAATTGTCAATTGTTATTAAAACACCATATGAAGAAGATATTTTATAAGACTCAAGGTGTGTGCAGCCAGTTCATAGAGCTGGAGGCAGACGATGAAGGGCGTGTGACCTTCGCCAATGTGATAGGCGGCTGCAACGGCAACCTGAAAGGCATCTGCAGCCTCATCAAAGGCATGCGCCTGGAAGATGTGCATGAGAAGCTGAAAGGCATACGCTGCGGCAGCAAGATGACGAGCTGCCCTGATCAGATAGCGCTGGCCATAGAAGACATGGAGCGGAAAGAACTTACCGCTCACCTGAAAGCGGGCGAGGCTATGGCCTAAAGGGCCGTCTCACACTGGCGGAAGCGGTGGAGCACCTTCACAATCTCATCGGCACTGTCGGTGAGCGTGAGGAGCAGGTTCTGGTATTTCCCAGCATCCATAAGCCCCTTCAGCAGCGTGTAGGCTGGCATCTCATTGGTCCAGAAATGCTTGCCGAGGAAAATCATCGGACTGGAGAAGCCGAAGGACAGGTAGTGGTTCTGCACGGCATCTTGGAAAATCTCCTGCATGGTACCTGCACTGCCGGGGGCATAGATAATGCCGCCATAGGCCAGTGTGAGGATGCTGTCTTCGCGAAGGCTGTTCTCGAAGAACTTGGCAATGTGTGTGGCAAAAGGCGTAGAGGGTTCGTGGCCATAGAGCCAGGTAGGGATGCCCAAGCTCTGGTAGTAGCGCTGCGGGAACCGCTGAATCACTCGGAAGGCAGACACCAGCCAGCCATCGTCCTTGAACGTAGGGAAGTCTACCAGCATGCGTAGGGCTTCCTCGGTCTCCTCCATGCTACGGCCAGCCATCCATGCACCGAGGTGCGTGGCTTCCATAGCGCCTGGACCACCTCCACTTATCAAGGTAAAGCCCTGCTCCGTGAGCCGTTTACTGAGCAGCACAATCTCCCGATAGAGGGTATCGGTGCGCAACAAGGCATGGCCACCCATGATGCCTACACAGCAGCGATGGTCGTGGTTCTGGAAGAACATCTGCATGGCCACATGCATGCCATGGTCGTGCAGCGTGCGGGCAAGTGACTCTTCAATGCTGCTGACCTGCTTGCCTGTGTTCAGGAAATGCTGATAGACACGGGTATCAAGGCAGGTCTGGAAACTCTCTGGTTCATCGGGATTGAATCCCTCATAAAGTTGTTCGGGTGTATAGAGCTGCCTACGCGTCACATCGTAGGGCACCTGCTTGAGGTGCTCCATGATGCTGGCAATCTCCTGTATTTCGTTTGATGAAATCATAGGTGTGCCGCAGAAGTTTACTTATTGTTCTTCACGATATTTGAGAACTTAGTCCAGCGCTTTTCCTTCTCACCCTCATAGGCATCTTTCGAAGGTACGTAGAGCGTAGCATAGCGAAGCACGTTCTTGTCAAAGGTATCGCTGCTGATCTTCGGAGGCGCTGCCGAGCGCATGGTGATTTCCTGCAAGCTGGAGCAGTTCTTGAACACATCGTTGCCCAGCTTCTTCACTGATACAGGAATCACGATAGACGTGAGGCTGGTGCAGTCGCGGAACACATCATCCTTGACCTCGGCCACCGAGTTGGGAATGGCTACATCATTCAGGTTGGAGCACCCACGGAAAAGCTTGGAAGGCAGCACCTTCAAAGCATTGGAGAGCTGCACACGGCGCAGATTGGTGCATCCTTCGAAAGCACTGGAACCTATCTCTTTCACAGAGTTGGGAACGAAGACGGAATCCAATCTCGCACACCCTTGGAAGGCATCGTGGGCGATAGATTTCACAGAGAATGAAATAGCCAAGTCCTTCAGATTAGAGCAGCCCTTGAATGCCTCCGCAGGTACCTTTTCCAGTCCCGAAGGCAGCGTCATGGCTTCCAATGAAGTGCAACCCTCAAATACCGACGTACCGAGATTGGTCACCGAAGAAGGCAGCGTGATCTTACGCAAGTCGGCACAACCCTCGAAAGCACTGGAACCCAGCTCTTTCACGGAGTTTGGTATCTGCACCTCCTGTAAGGTAGAGCAACCTTTGAACAAGTCGTTTGGCAGCTTGCTGAGCGACTTTGGCAGTTCGATGGACTTCAGCGACACACAATGCTCAAACACTCCTGAACCCAGCGACTTCAGTCCGTTGTTCAGCTTAATATCCTTCAGATTGGTACAATCCTTAAAGGCATCGCGTCCTATCTCATCGACAGAAGAAGGCAGCTCTATCTCGTTCAGATCAGAGCAACCTTCAAACGCGCTGATACCAATCTTCTTCAGGTTGGCGGGGAATTGGAACGAATGTAGATTCGTACATTTAGCAAAGGTACTGTTAGGAATCTTCTCCAGATTCTCCTGCAGGGTGACACTCTCCAAATTCTGGCAGCCAGCAAAGAGACCGATACCCATGTCGGTCACCGTCATCGGTATGGTCATCTGATCCAGACTGTTACACCCCTCGAAGGCCCCCGCCCCTATCTTCTGCACGGAAGCAGGAATCACCACAGCAGTGACGTTGCTCTTAGAGAACGCCTTAGCGTCAATCTCCACCACCATATACGTCAGTGAGTCATTGACCACCGAGTCGGGTATCTGTATCTCATCCACATAAGGCGTATCGCCCTTGATAACCTTGGCTTCCAGCTTCTTTGGATAAAGTTGGTAAGTGATGCCATCTATCGTTGCTTTCTCGCCGGCTTTCAGCTTGATAGGCTTCACGGGCAGGCTGCCCATGGCCGACAGAGCTACTACGCAGAGCAGACTCAGTACGAAGGAAAATCTAATTATCGCTTTCATAGTTATATGCATTTCATTCCCCAAATGTCCTCAAAAAACACGAATTATGCAAACTTTTAACTACATTTTTGCATTTTACAGAAGAATGAGGTAAATTTGCAAGCGATTATGCGAATTTAGATTCAATCTGTAAGAAATGAGGATAGAAATTCTACAACATGATATTATCTGGGCCAGCCCCGCAGAGAACGTGAAGCATCTGGATGCCTTGATCGACCAGCATCCTGGAGCAGATCTGTATGTGCTGACGGAGATGTTCTCTACTGGATTTGCCACAGAACCAGAAGGCATCGCTGAGTCTGAAGGGTGTGAAACCCTGCGATGGATGCAACACAAGGCGCAGAGCTGTGACGCAGCCATCGCAGGAAGCATTGCCATCGAGAAAGACGGAAAATTCTACAATCGGTTTTACTTCGTGAAGCCCGACGGCACGGTGACCTACTACAACAAGCGACATCTGTTCACCTATGGTGGTGAGGACAAGCACTTCACCCGTGGTGAGGAGCGTGTGGTGGTGGAATTCCGAGGTGTGCGCTTCCTTCTGTTGGTGTGCTACGACCTGCGTTTCCCTGTATGGAGCCGCAATCGGGGCGACTATGATACCGTGCTCTATGTGGCCAACTGGCCTACGCCGCGTGTAGAGGCTTGGAAGGCCTTGCTTAGGGCCCGTGCCATAGAAAACCAGTGCTACGTAGCTGGCGTGAACCGAGTAGGCACTGATCCTTCTTGTGAATATTGCGGCGGCTCTGCCATCATCAGTCCTTACGGACAGACGCTGGCTGACTGCGAAGATGGTAAGGAGTGCGTGGCAGAGGCGGAGATTGACATGCAGGCTCTGGAAGCCTTCCGTCAGAAATTCCCTGTGCTGAATGATGCAGACGGGTTTTACGTTGAACGTTGAACGTAAAACATTAAACATTGAACATTATCAATTATTGTGCAAGCCTAACGCAAATCAAGCCGTAATTGTGAATTGTCAATTGTAAATTGTGAATTGAATAATAAACTATATAATGGAAAAAAGACTACTACTGGGTGACGAGGCGGTGGCACTGGGTGCTATTCATGCAGGACTATCGGGCGTGTATGCCTATCCTGGTACCCCATCTACCGAAATCACCGAATTTATTCAGACCTATCCCTTGGCGAAAGAACGCGGCATCCGCAGCCGCTGGTGTACGAATGAGAAGACAGCTATGGAGGCTGCATTGGGCATGTCTTATGCTGGAAAGCGCGCGTTGGTGTGCATGAAGCATGTGGGCATGAACGTATGTGCCGATGCCTTTGTCAACTCTGCCATCACGGGCGTGAATGGCGGACTGGTGGTGCTGGCTGCCGATGATCCTTCCATGCACTCCTCACAGAACGAGCAAGACTCCCGTTTCTATGGCAAGTTTGCCTTGATACCTATCATAGAGCCTTCTACGCAGCAAGAGGCCTTCGACATGATGCCTTATGCCTTCAGGCTCTCCGAACAGCTGAAGTTGCCTGTGCTGCTGCGCATCGTGACGCGTCTGGCGCACTCTCGTGCAGCGGTGGAAGTGAACGAACCAATGCCACAGAACGAGCTGCATCCCGACAATGAGCGTACGCACTGGGTGCTGCTGCCTGGCAATGCCCGCAGACAGTACATCTCCCTCATAGAGAAGCAACCTCAGATTAATGAGTTCTCCGTTTCCTCACCTTATAATATGCTGACACTGAGCGAGGCCAAGGGTCTGGGCGTGATCGCTGCAGGTACGGGTTACAACTACGTGCGTGAGGTGGCTCCCGCAGGCATCTCCGTACTGAAGGTTTCACAATATCCTCTGCCAGAGAAGCAGATCAAGGCTTTGGCTGCTCATTGCTCTGAAATCATAGTGGTGGAAGACGGACAGCCGTTTATCGAAGAGCAAGTAAAAGGCATCTTAGGGGCTGACTACCCTATCACGGGCCGACTGACGGGCAAGCTGCCGCGTACAGGTGAGCTGAATCCCGACAATGTGGCTGCTGCCTTCGGCGTGGCTCCTGCTACGGCTTTCCAGCCAGCACTGAACCTGGCCGGTCGTCCGCCTCAGCTCTGCCAAGGCTGCGGACATCGTGATGTCTATACCGCTCTCAACAAGGTGGCAGCAGAGTTCCCAGATGCTCGCATCTTCGGCGATATTGGTTGCTACACGCTGGGCGCACTCCCTCCGTTCCGTGCTATCGACAGCTGTGTGGACATGGGTGCCAGCATCACCATGGCCAAGGGTGCCGCTGATGCTGGTCAGCATCCTGCCATTGCCGTGATAGGCGACTCTAC
Source organism: uncultured Prevotellaceae bacterium (assembly GCA_937891085.1). Taxonomy (GTDB): domain Bacteria; phylum Bacteroidota; class Bacteroidia; order Bacteroidales; family Bacteroidaceae; genus Bacteroides. The sequence continues at coordinate 20,214 of CALAEY010000121.1, forward strand.
CTTCACGCACTCAGGTATGACCGGACTTCTGGATGCCGTGAACGACCATGCCAACATCACCGTAATCATCAGCGACAACCTCACCACCGCCATGACAGGCGGTCAGGACTCTGCCGGAACGCATAAGTTCGAGGCCATCTGCCTGGCTCTGGGCGTGGAGCGTGAGCATCTGCATGTAGTGGTGCCTCTGCCAAAGAACATGGAAGAAATCACCCGCATCATCCGCGAGGAAATCAATTATAAGGGTGTCTCCGTCATCATTCCACAGCGTGAATGCATGCAGACACTCAGTCGTAAACTTCGCCAAAAAAAGAACACCAAATGAAAAAAGATATCAAACTCTCCGGAGTAGGCGGACAAGGCATTCTCTCCATTGCCACCGTCATAGGTGAAGCCGCCACAGAAGCAGGCTTGCAACTGAAACAGGCTGAGGTACACGGCATGAGCCAGCGTGGCGGTGACGTACAGAGCGACCTGCGCCTGAGTACAGAAGAAATCTTCAGCGACCAGATCTCGCTGGGCAAGGCAGACCTCATCGTGTCTATGGAGCCGATGGAGGCCCTGCGCTACCTGCCTTACCTGAGTGCTGAGGGAGTGGTCGTGACCTCATCAAAGCCATTCGTGAACATCCCTAACTATCCTGACGAGGCTGCGCTGCAAGCAGAGCTGGATGCCCTGCCCCATGTAGCCAAGCTGGACATAGAGCAGCTGGCCAAGGAGCACCAAGTGCCAAAGAGCGCCAACATGATCCTGCTGGGCATGGCGACCAAATACATTGAGATTCTGACCCCAGAGCAGATGCGTAGTGCCATCAGGCAGATCTTCGCACGCAAGGGTGAGCAGGTGGTAAACGACAATTTGAAAGCATTCGACTTGGGCTATGAAAATATTCAGTGAGGCACTCGTGGAGGAAGCCCGCATCAAGAACAACGTGGCCGACCTCTCTAACGCTACCATCGGCGAGGTTTTGCTGGTGGCGCAATATCTGGAACAGAAGACGGGCATCCCTTTCATCCGCATGGATCAGGGCAGTCCCGGACTCCCTGCCAACAAATACGGCATCGAGGCAGAGAAGGCTGCATTGGATCGTGGCGTGGGTTCGCAATATCCTGCTGCCGCTGGCGTGGCAGAGCTGAAGGAAGCGGCCCATGAGTTTGTCAAGGCCTTCATCAATGTGGACGTGAGTGCCCGGGCCTGTGTGCCTACCACGGGGTCTGTAGCTGGTTCTTTCGGCTCGTTCATCGGATGTACGCAGCGCCTTCCAGGCAAGGATAAGGTGTTGTTCATCGACCCTGGTTTCCCTATCCAGAAGTCGCAATTGCGCATTCTGGGCATCCAGTGGAAGGAGTTCGACATCTTTGCTCATCGAGGGCCAAAGCTCCGTGAGAAACTGGAAGCAGAGCTGGCCGATGGCACCATTGCTGCCATTGTCTATTCCAATCCGAACAATCCCGCTTGGATCTGCCTCGAGGAATCGGAGTTGCAAATCATTGGCGAGTTGGCTACCAAGTATGATGCCGTGGTGATGGAAGACCTGGCATACTTCTGCATGGACTATCGTCGCGACCTGAGTCATCCTTACCAACCGCCTTATGTGCCAACCGTAGCGCGCTATACAGACAACTACATCCTCATGCTGTCGTCTTCCAAGATCTTCAGCTATGCTGGTCAGCGCATGGCGTTGGTTTGCATCAGTGATGCGTTGTTCGACCGCCACTACCCTGTCCTCGCCGAGCGCTACCACGACTCTGGCGTGTTCGGTCCTACGCTCATTGCCTCCATCCTCTACATGATTACCAGCGGATGCACGGCCTCTACGCAGTATGGCTATGCTGAGATGCTGCGCCTCTCCTGCGAAGGGAAGATCAACTTCGTGGAGGATACACGCGAGTATGAGCGTCGTGCCAATAAGATGAAGAAGATCTTCACAGACAATGGTTTCCACGTGGTTTATCATCACGATGTGACGCTGCCTGTGGGTGATGGTTTCTTCTTCACCATTGGCTATAAGGACATGACGGGTGGCGAGCTGCTCAAAGAGTTGCTCTACTACGGCGTGAGCTGCATCTCACTCTCTACCACTGGTAGTGAGCAGCAAGGCGTTCGTGGTTGTACCAGTCGCATGCGTGACGAACTATATCCGGTGCTTCAGGAGCGCATGAAAGCGTTTAATGAGGACCATAAACGTTAAACATTAAACGTTAAACATTAAACGTTAAACATTGAAAATTAAAAAAATCATAATTCATAATTTATAATTCATAATTTAATTACCTAATTCAAATACAATGATTTGGAATCCTAACAAAGAGTGTATGAGCCGCGATGAAATGAGCGCGCTCCAAGGTAAAAGACTGCACAAGATTGTGGAGTACGTGTACCACAATGTGCCGTTCTATCGCAACAAGTTGCAGGAGATGGACATCACGCCTGATGATATTCAGACGATTGAGGACATCAAGAAGCTGCCTTTTACCACGAAGAAAGATCTCAGAGACAACTACCCCTTTGGCCTGCAAGCAGCGCCTCAGAGTGAGATTATCCGCATCCATGCCTCCAGCGGTACCACGGGCAACCCTACCATCGTGGGCTATACCCGCAAGGACATCGGCGTGTGGAGCGAGTGTATGGCCCGCTGTCTGACAGCTTATGGCGTGACACGTGACGACGTGTTCTCCGTGTCTTATGGTTACGGACTCTTCACGGGTGGCTTAGGCGCTCACAATGGCGTAGAGCTGCTGGGAGCCTCCGTAGTGCCTGCTTCTACTGGTAATACAGAGAAACATGCTAAGTTGATACGCGACCTTGGCATCACGGGCATCGCCTGTACGCCATCCTATGCCCTCTATCTGGCAGAGACCATGGAGAAGATGGGCATCACCAAAGACCAGATCAAGCTGCGTGTAGGTGCCTTCGGTGCAGAGCCTTGGACAGAGAGCATGCGCGAGGAGATACAAGAGCGCTTGGGACTGAAAGGATTCAACCTCTATGGTCTCAGCGAGATCATGGGTCCGAGCGTGAGCTATGAATGCGAGGCTCAGAATGGTTCGCACATCAACGAGGATCATTTCTACCCAGAGATCATAAACCCCGTGACCTTGGAGCCACTTCCTGCTGGCGAGCAAGGCGAATTGGTATTCACCACGCTGACCAAGGAGGGTATGCCTGTGCTGCGCTATCGCACACGCGATCTCTGCTCACTGATTCCCGGTGAGTGCAGCTGCGGACGTACCAGCGTGCGTATGAGCGCTATCCACGGACGTAGTGACGATATGCTCATCATCCGAGGTATCAACGTGTTCCCATCACAGGTAGAGAGTGTAGTGCTCAGCATGAAGGAGATAGCTCCACGCTACATGCTCATAGTAGACCGTGTGAACAACCTCGACACTCTGGAGGTACAGGTAGAGCTCCGTCAGGAGTACTTCACCGCTACCTTCGATACCCCTGCTGCCATCAACGAGCTGGAGAAGCGCTTGGCTGCCAAGCTGCGTAGTGTGCTTAGCATTGGTGCCAAGGTGAAGCTCAAGGCTCCGAACACCATCGAGCGCAGTCAGGGCAAGAGTGCACATGTGATAGATAAACGTAAATTATAAAATATGGTATATTCTGACTATTTTAACCCCGAAGCCGAAACTATGTCGGTAGAGCAGTTGCGTGAGCTCCAGCTGGAGCGCTTGCAGCATACCGTGCGCCATTGTATGAACTCTGCCTTCTATCGTGATAAGTTCCAAGAGCTGGGCATCACCCCTGATGACATCCGCACTCTGGACGATGTGCGAAAGTTGCCGTTTACCTCTAAAGACGACCTACGTGAGCACTATCCCTTCGGATTGGCCTGCGTCTCCCTGAAAGACTGCGTGCGTCTGCACTCTTCCAGCGGAACCACGGGCAATCCTACCGTGGTGCTGCATACGCAGAAAGACCTTGACGAGTGGGCCAATGCCGTGGCTCGTTGCCTCTGGATGGTAGGTTCACGCCCAGAAGACGTGTTCCAGAACTCCGCTGGCTATGGCATGTTTACTGCAGGCTTAGGTTTCCAGTATGGAGCTGAGAAGGTGGGCATGCTCACCGTACCTGCTGCAGCTGGTAATACCCTGCGACAGATCAAGTTCATACGCGACTTTGGCACCACGGTGCTGCATGCCATTCCAAGCTATGCCTCACGTATCAATGAGGTGATGCTGGAACAGGGCATCGACCCACGTCGTGATACGAAGCTGCGTGTGCTCTGCATCGGAGCCGAGCCTCACAGCGAGGAGCAGCGCCAGCGCATCGAGCAGCAGCTGGGTGTGAAGGCCTACAACTCCTATGGTATCTCCGAGATGATGGGGCCTGGCGTGGCCTTCGAGTGCCCTGAGCAGAACGGTCTGCACATCTGGGAAGACTATTTCATCGTGGAGATCATAGACCCTGTGACCTTGGAGCCGAAGCCTGATGGCGAACTGGGTGAGCTGGTGCTTACCACCATCAATCGTGAAGGCATGCCGCTGCTGCGCTATCGCACACGCGACCTCACCCGCATCCTCCCAGGCGATTGCCCTTGTGGCCGTCATCACAAGCGTCTGGACCGTCTGCAGGGACGCAGCGACGATATGATCATCCTCAAGGGTGTGAACATCTTCCCTATCCAGATAGAGAAGATCCTGCTGAAGTTCAAGGAGCTGAGTACCGACTACTTCATCACTCTGGAGACCAAGGAGGTGGGCGATGTGATGACCATCGAGGTGGAAATCAGTCAGATGTTTACCGATGACTATAGCCGTCTGCAGGCATTGGAACGTGAGATCACGCGCCAGCTGAAAGACGAAATCCTCATCACGCCGAAGGTGCGCATCGTGCCTAAGGGTACGCTCGCCACTTCTGATGAGAAGAAGGCCGTGCGTGTGAAGGATATGCGAAAACTTTTCTAAGTGTAACAAACTAAAAATCATTATAGCTATGACAATCAAACAACTTTCTATCTTCCTGGAAAACCGTTCTGGTACGCTGAGCAAGGTATTGGAACAAATCAAGAAATCTAAGATCCAGCTCATCGCCATCACCATTGCCGATACGGCTGAGTATGGCATCCTGCGTATCATCTGCAACGAGCCTACCCGTGCCTACGAGGAACTGAAGGCAGCGGGCGTGGCCGTAGCTCTCTCTGACGTCTTCGCCATCGAGCTCGACAATGAGCCTGGACGTGCTGCCGATGCCATCAGCCTCTTCAGCGATGCCGACATCAGCGTGGCTTACCTCTACTCTTTCTTGTTCAATGGCAAGGGCATCCTCATCTTCCGCACGGACAATACGGAGGATGCTCGCAAGACCATCATACTGAACAACTTGAAGTTTGTCACTGAGGATGATCTTTGTAAGCTGGTTTAGGGTTTAGAGTTTAGAGCTTAGAGACATGCGGTGGCTACATAGCCGCCGCATTTTGTTTTCTATACCCACTCGACGTGAATATTGCCACCAGCTCACCAGCTTCATCCGTGACACGGACCTCTGCGTATGGCATGCGCTTATGGTTCACTATCTCCGTAGCCTCGGCATAGAGCCGGCCCTCAGAGACCGATCTCACGCAGGTGATGTTTGAGGTGGTGGAGAAGGTCAACACGCCATGACTGTTCACAGCGCCTGCCAATGCCGCAAAGCTGTCTTTTTTGAAAAAATCCAGTAAATCTTGTTCCATAGTTGTATGTATTTTTCAGCCCTCATGCTTCCAATACCTGACCAGTGCCTCAAGGAAGTAGTAGTCGGCATAGGTCAGTGGGACGTCTACCTCGCTGCCTTCGGGAAGATTCCCTACCCCATGCTTCAGCAGGAAGCCGCCATTGGTGCCTGGAGTGGCTAAGTATTCAGGGGTGAGCATGGTGCAGAGCTGCTTCTCTGCCATGTCCCAGTAAGTCATATTGCCCGATTGCTCGCTCAGCTGGATAAAGGCCGATGCCATGATGGCAGCAGCAGACACATCACGAAGTGGCTCCTCCTGAGGATCATCGAAATCCCAGTAAGGGATGCCATCGTCTGGCAGACGGGAGAGCAGCATATCGCCTATATTCATGGCCTGTGCCAGATAGCGTGCCTCGCCCGTTTCGCGATACATCATGCTGTAGCCATAGAGTGCCCAAGCCTGTCCGCGGCTCCAAGCCGACTCATCGGCATAGCCTTGCACCGTCTCGCGGCTCAGCACCTCACCCGTCTCAGGGTCGTAGTTCACCAAGTGGTAGGAGGTGTAGTCTGGACGGAAGTGGTTCTTCATCGTGGTGTCTGCATGCGTGCGTGCCACCAAGCCCAGCTCCACGTCGCCAGACAGCCTCGCGCCCACGGTGAGCAGCTCCAGATTCATCATGTTGTCGATAATCACGGGGTACTTCCACCCTTTGCGCAGGAAGTCCCAACTGCGAATCACGCCCGTGGCAGGGTTCATGCGCTGAGCCAGTTTCCGTGCGCCAGCTACCAGCACCTCCCGACAGGTTACATTGCCCGTCATGCGGTAGGCGTTGCCATAGCTGCAGTTCAGTTGGAAACCTATGTCATGGTCTGTATTCATCTCCAGCAACTTCTCCAACTTCTGCGTCTGCTTCAAGGCCATGGTGCTGATCGTTTGCGAATGGCCGAACTCGTAGATATACCACATGCTGCCAGGGAAGAACCCGCTGCACCACCAGTTGAGGTCGGAGGTGCGCAGCGTGCCGTCAGCGTTCAGCGTACGCGGCATGGTGCTGTCTGTCAGCTGCTGATCCAGCATCACATACTGGTGCTCTGCCATAGTGAAAACCTCAGACAGACGTTCATCGGAAATGGCCCGCTGCGTGTTTTTATCGCAGGAAGTCAGACCGAGTATTGCCACCAAGAATAAAAACCACTTCTTCATATCGTTATCGTTTATTGTTTCATCAACCAAGCGAAGCCCTTAGCCATGCGAATATCAGCATCCACGAAATGGTTTCCCGCATTCCATTCCAGCGTGTGGCAAATGCCTTGTTCTGCCAACAATGCGTCTTGCCTACGGATAGCATTGCCCACGCTCGCCATCACAGGGTTCCGCGCCTTCTCTTCTTTGTCGCCTAAGCTCAGGTACACGGCCGTAGACAAAGGCTTTCTCGACGTAGCATAGTCGGTCCATCCAGCAAACCATACCGAGGGAGATACGGCTGCTATGCCTTTAAAAACAGCTGTCTGATAGCCAGCCCATAAAGCAAACAGGCCCGCCAACGAATAGCCGCCTAACAACAGCCGCATCTCTGCAGGGCGGTATATGCCGCGCTTCTCCAAAGCAGGAAGCAGTTGCTCCGTATACAGACGCAGCTTATCAGGAGCCCCATCGCCAAACGGCACCTTGCCAAACACGGCTGGAGCCTTCCACGGCGTGAGTTCCTGCTGCCAATCGTTCACCTTCACCGTCAGCAGGGAGAACGGCTTAGAGGTCAGCGACTTCAGCGTCTCCACCTCGCTGTCCATCCCTTCCAGATCATGGTCATCAACGGGCTGCAACAATAAGAAGGCCGCTTCTTTTTCTTCATAGAGCGAACACTCCCGCTCCGCAATCACTAATTGCAGTTTCATCATTCAATTCTCCTTTGCTTGCCTGGCATATTCAAACAAGGCATCTGGAATGTGACAATATCCCCTTGGATTCTTGACCAGATAGTCCTGATGATACTCCTCGGCTGTATAGAAATTCTTCAAAGGCAACTTTTCCACTGCCAAAGGCAACGCATAGTGCTGCTGCTCCGCTTTGTATGCCTGCTCTATCTCAGGCAGGTCATCTGCATCTATATAGTAGATGCCCGTGCGATATTGCGTACCTACGTCATTGCCTTGGCGATTCAGGCTGGTAGGGTCTATGGCCTTGAAATAAAGTTCCAGGAGAAAGCCTAAGCTCACTACCTGCGGATCATAGGTCACGTGCACCGTCTCAGCAAACTGAGTTTCTCCTGTGCACACTTCCTCATACGTAGGGTTCTCTGTGATGCCATTGGCATACCCCACCTCCGTCTCTAGCACACCCTGCACCTGCCTGAAATAATGCTCCGTGCCCCAGAAGCAGCCACCTGCCAAGTAGATCTCCTTTCCTGCTCGGAGAAGGGGCAGATACTTACCATACCCTTCCGCCTCCATATGTTCAGAAGGGATGAATCGTAGCGATGCGCTATTGATGCAATAGCGCAATCCACCCTTGTCAGCTGGTCCATCTTCAAACACATGACCTAAGTGTGCATTTCCAGACCTGCTTCTCACTTCTGTACGCACCATTCCATAAGAGAGGTCGGCATGCTCCGTCACCACCTCATCTGTGATTGGTTTCGTGAAGGCTGGCCATCCACAGCCAGAGTCGTACTTATCCGCATTGAGGAACAAGGGTTCGCCCGTAGTGATGTCTACATAGATGCCTTCCCTGAATTCCTGATCATAGGCATTCATGAAAGGCTGCTCTGTAGCCGCCTGCTGCGTCACAGCATATTGTTCGGGTGTCAGCGTCATGCGCAGCACCGCATCCGAGGGTTTTTCATACTTTTCTGTCACCATAACTGTCTGTTTTGAAGGATTCACTTCCTGCGTGGCTCCATGACATGCCACCACACAGAGCAACACAGCTGCCAACTGCAAGCGGCAGCTCCATGCCTTCCATTCATTCCAATGCTTCATACTTTTGTTTCGTTGTCTTTTCTCCGCAAATATAACGACTTCTATTGATAATAACAAATAGCACATTCTATTGCATATCCAGAATTTGTCTGTATATTTGTAAAAAAAATACCAACATGAGAAAGATGCTTGTTTCGATGGCAGTGCTTGTCATCACCTTACTTACTTTGGCCGCTTGTAGTAAATCAGACGGCGTGAACAATTTCAGCATTAAGCGCGGCACCAATCTGAGCCACTGGATCTCCCAATCCAGAGTGATGGGTGAAGAGCGTCGTAAGCACATTCAGGAAGACGACTTCGCACGTCTGGAGCAACTGGGCTTCGACTTTGTGCGCATCCCTATCGATGAGGTGCAGTTCTGGGACGATAACGGCAACCAGCTGCCAGAGGCTTGGGAACTGCTCACCAATGCCATCAATCTGGCAGAGAAGCACCACCTGCGCGTGGTGGTGGATCTGCACATCATCCGCTCACACCGCTTCCTTGACAATGACAACTCCAACACCTTGTTCACCTCGGAGAAGTCGCAGCAAGACCTGATCAACCTGTGGTACCAGCTCTCCGACGTGCTGAAGGGCTACAGCAACGACTCCGTGGCCTATGAGTTCATGAACGAGCCTGTGGCCCCAGAGCATGAGCAGTGGAACGTGGTGGTGGAGAAAGTACACCGTGCCCTGCGCCAAGTGGAGCCACAACGCACCCTCGTGGTGGGTTCCAACCGCTGGCAGGATTTCGAGACGGTGAAGTACCTGCGCTTGCCAGAAGACGACAAGAACCTCATCATCTCCTTCCACTACTACCACCCGATGGTCATCACTCACCGCTATGCCCGCTGGACGCCTGTGGGTCAGTTCAAGGGCAAGATCAACTACCCTGGCGTACTCATCACGCAGGAGGACTACGATGCAGCGCCAGAGGCCATCAAGGACGAGCTGAAGCCTTTCCTCACGACGGTATGGAACAAGGACAAGATCCGCGAGGATTTCAAGGATGCCATCGCAGCCGCACAGAAATACGGCCTGCAGCTGTTCTGTGGCGAGTGGGGTGTCTATGAGCCTGTGGAGCGTGATCTGGCCTATGCGTGGTACAAGGACATGCTCGATGTCTTCGATGAGTTCGACATCGCTTGGACCACCTGGTGCTACGATGGCGACTTCGGTTTCTACGACCAGCGCACGGAGAGCTACAAGGACAAGCCGCTGGTAGACCTCCTCATGTCTGGCAAGGCACTGGGCGAATAAAACAAATTCCCGACTAAGCATAACATAACAAGCATAACATTGCGATTTTTGATATGTTTGTTTTGCATAACGAAATTGTAAGCATAAATTTTATATTATATATATATAATATATATATATAATATAAGAAAATATAGACTATCTCGTGATATGTGAAAATACCAAATGTTATGTATGTTATGTTATGCAATGCGAAGCCTCTGCGACAAAATAAAAAGTTTTGGCCAAAATGCTTGACAGTGCCCCTCTGATTTTGTATCTTTGTAGTGTTGTTCGAAGAGCATTTTTTGCGGCTGTGCACATGCGCAAATTTTTCTGTGCACACCAACAAATTCTCCTACGCACACGCTCAAAAACTACGGTTTCCGAACGCACGCGACCATTGAAATACTGAACCTAAAAAACTAAAAAACCTTGCTCGGGATTCTATAGTTCTGAAAGTAATGTATTCTTCTGTTTCCGATACCCGCTCGACGTGAAGATAGCCACCAACTCGCCAGCCTCATCCGTCACCCGAACCTCAGCATAAGGCATGCGCGGATGATTCACTATCTCTGTGGCTTCAGCATATACGTAGCCTGCAGCGACGGACTTGAAATAGGTGATATTGGAACTCGTGGAAAACGTAAGCACCCCGTGACTATTGACTGCCGCAGCAAACGCTAAGTCGGCCAGCGTGAAAATGGCACCACCCTGACACACCCCGCCCCCATTCAGGTGCTCTGCCGTGACCAACATTCTGGCACGTGCATGCCCCTCACTGATTTCCAGAAGCTCGGCTCCCGCCATCGCCGCAAAGCGGTCTTTCTTGAAGAACTCTAGTAAAGTCATTTCTCTATTCATTAGCTAAGCAGCAAAGATATTCATATTTTTCAAATCGGACAAATGATAGCAAATATTTAGTTGCAGAGCGCCCAGATTATCAGAAATAACGCTATATTTGCAAATAAAACGAATAAGGAAATGAGACCTACTACAGAACGTGTGTTCCAGATTTTCAAGGAGCTGAACCAGATTCCACGCCCATCGCACCATGAGGAGCGCGTGGCCGACTACCTCTGCCAATTCGCGGAGCGTCTGCACCTGACGTACAAGCGTGACGCAGAGAACTGTGTGGTGATAAGCAAGCCTGCCCCGCCGGGGCATGAGGGGGCAGAACCCATCGTGCTGCTGAACCACATGGACATGGTGTGCGTGGGCATGAGTGACCCACTAAACGCACCCATCGAGGCTTACGTGGAGAACGGCTGGATGAAGGCGCACGGCACCTCGCTGGGGGCTGACAACGGCATTGGCCTGTCGATGGCACTGGCGGTGCTGGAGAACGATGACATAGTGCATGGGCCGCTGGAGGTGATGACCACGACCAACGAGGAGGATGGCATGTCGGGTGCCTCGCAGCTGAGCAAGGACTTCCTGAGGGGCCGCAAGGTGATCAACCTGGACTCGGAGGACTATGACACCATCACGACGGGAGCCGCAGGTGCCTGCCTGCAGTTCCATCGCCTGCCCGTGGTGCGACAGACGGCACCTGCGGGGGTATGGCAGAGCATCCGCTTCGAGGGCGGACTGGGCGGTCACTCTGGCGTGGACATCAACAAGGGGCGCTGCAGCGCCACGGTGGCCGTGAGAAGGCTCTTGGCCAACCTGCATGAAGCATGCCGCTTCGATGTGGCTTCGGTGAACGTAGGTGAGGCTAACGCTTCGATAGCATCGTCTGCCGAGGTGGTGCTCTGTCTGGCAGTAGAGGACGTGGCCGTGCTGGAGCAGCAGGTGGCACAGATGAATGCTTGGCTGCACGAGGCATTCGGAGGGAGCGATCCTAAGATGCACTGCACCCTCAGTGCGTGTGAGCCGCTGCAGACGGCAATCAACACGGAGGCCATAGAGGCGCTGCTGAGGGCGCTGGAGCAGGTGCCGCAGGGCGTGGTGAAGATGAGCGAGACGATGCAGGACACGGTGGAGACCTCGAACAACGTGGGGCGCATCGTGACGGAGGCAGACCACCTCTTCATCTCTACCCATACGCGCAGCTTCATCGACAGCGTGATGGAGCGTCTGAGCAAGGACATCGCCACGGTATTCGCTGCCTGTGGCGCGAAGAGCGAGACGGTGATGTCGGCTCCCGCCTGGCAGGAGGATCAGCATTCGGCCTTCCTGCAGCTGACCTCCGACACCTTCCTCGACGTGCTGGGTTGGCGCCCTCGCATGGTGGCGATGCACTTCGTGCTGGAGGCGGGCTTCTTCGTGGAGCACTATCCGGGCATACAGATGGCCAGCATCGGTCCGCGCATCGTGGAGCCCCACTCTACCAGTGAGCGCGTGGAGCTATCGACCATCGAGGACATCTGGCAGGTGCTCATCGAGCTGCTGAAACGATTGGCCTAACGAAATCATATAAAACATTAAGATAATATGGAAGAAAGAAGAATTGACATGCGTAAGGCAACGCCTGAAGAGCGGGCGCAGGGCATGAAGGAGGCCCAGCTCTGCTTTAAGATCAATCATACGATGCCTTATACGGACGAATACAATGCCATGGTGCATGAGCTGTTCGGTGAGTTCGGCGAGGGCAGCCGACTGATGCCTCCTACCACGGTGGTACGCGGACATAACGTGAAGATAGGTCAGCGGGTGGTGGTGATGAACAACTCGCTCTTCATGAGTGCTGGGGGCATCACGATAGAGGACGACGCCATGGTGGCTGCCAATGTGCAGCTCATCTCCAACAATCACGACCCGCAGGAGCGCCAGATACTGACCTGCAAGCCCGTGGTGCTGAAGCGCAACTGCTGGGTAGGCGCTGGCTCTACCATCCTGCCTGGCGTGACGGTGGGCGAGAATGCCATCGTGGGCGCTGGCTCTGTGGTGACCAAGGATGTGGAGCCAAATACGGTGGTGGCAGGAAATCCGGCACGATTCATCAAGAAGCTCTGAGAGGAATCAGGAAAGCAAAAAGAATATCCCCTGCCCGATTAGGACAGGGGATATCTTATAGTGACCGACAGGGATTGTCTTAGAACATAGCGATGAGCTCATCGTTCGTATAAGCATCGGCACCGTAGCAGGTCTTCAGATAAGCTAAGCCATTCATGTAATCCTCCTCAGTGAATGAGTCGGTGGCCTCCTTGGCTACAACTACATCATAACCCAGGCAGAAAGCATCAGCAGACGTGTGGCGCACGCACATGTGAGCATGCAGGCCAGTCATCACCACGGTCTTCACGCCCAGCTCCTTCAGCAGGATGTCCAGGTCGGTCTGGAAGAAACCGCTGTAGCGACGCTTTGGCACTACGAAGTCCTTATCGCAGAGGTTCAGTTCTGGAATCACCTCAGCACCAGGAGTACCCTTGATGGCATGATCGCCCCAGATGATCAGTTCACGGTCTATACCAGGCAAGTGAGCATCATTACAGAAAATGACTGGTACGCCAGCCTCACGTGCAGCGTCAAGCAGACGAGCTGTAGCAGGAACGATGGCCTTGCCACGATCGCAAGCCAAAGCACCATAAACAAAGTCATTGAGCATGTCAACAACCAGAATTGCAGGTTTGTTTAATTTCTCCATTTCTTATCGTTATTAAAAGATTAGGCTTCAAAAGTAGTGAAATATTTTTAATGTCATACTTCAACTGACTTATTTTTATAATTATTTATCACTATTCATGCCAAAGTGTCAGCAAGTCTGCCATTCTTTTCCTACACATTATATAATATACGCACCCCAAAATGGTTTGGCACATACTTTGCTATTCTCTAAGTGTCGCGCCCCTGAAGTGCGACAGAGCTAACAAGAATAATAACAATAAAAAAATACAATTATGGGAAAGATTATTGGTATAGATTTAGGAACTACTAATTCATGCGTTGCCGTATTCGAGGGCAACGAACCTGTAGTAATCGCTAACAGCGAGGGTAAGCGCACCACCCCTTCAGTGGTGGGTTTCGTAGAAGGCGGTGAGCGTAAGATCGGTGACCCTGCCAAGCGTCAGGCCATCACCAACCCTACCAAGACCGTATATTCTATCAAGCGTTTCATGGGTGAGAACTGGGATCAGGTGCAGAAGGAGGTTTCACGCGTTCCGTTCAAGGTGGTGCGCAGCGAGAACAACATGCCTCGCGTAGACATCGACGGCCGTCTGTACACCCCACAGGAGATCTCTGCCATGATTCTGCAGAAGATGAAGAAGACCGCAGAAGACTATCTGGGACAGGAAGTGACAGATGCAGTGATCACCGTACCTGCTTACTTCAGCGACTCTCAGCGTCAGGCCACTAAGGAGGCTGGTCAGATTGCAGGTCTGAACGTGAAGCGTATCGTCAATGAGCCTACGGCTGCTGCCCTGGCTTATGGTATCGATAAGAAGCAGAAGGATATGAAGATTGCCGTATTCGACCTTGGTGGCGGTACGTTCGATATCTCTATCCTCGACTTTGGTGACGGTGTGTTCGAGGTGCTTTCTACCAACGGTGATACCCACCTGGGTGGTGACGACTTCGACCAGGTGATCATCAACTGGCTGGTACAGGAGTTCAAGAACGATGAGGGTGCCGACCTGACTCAAGACCCAATGGCTATGCAGCGCCTGAAGGAGGCTGCTGAGAAGGCTAAGATTGAGCTGTCATCTACGACAACCACAGAGATCAACCTGCCTTACATCATGCCTGTAGGCGGTGTGCCAAAGCACTTGGTGAAGACACTGACTCGCGCTAAGTTCGAGGCCTTGTCACACGGACTGATCCAGGCTTGCTTGGAGCCTTGCAAGAAGGCCTTGGCAGATGCCAGCCTGAATGCTTCAGAGATCGACGAGGTGATCTTGGTTGGTGGTTCAAGCCGTATCCCAGCCGTGCAGAAGCTCGTTGAGGACTTCTTCGGCAAGGTGCCTTCTAAGGGGGTGAACCCAGACGAGGTGGTGGCCGTAGGTGCTGCCGTTCAGGGTGCTGTGCTGACAGACGAGATCAAGGGCGTGGTGCTGCTTGACGTGACTCCTCTAACACTGGGTATCGAGACGCTGGGTGGCGTGATGACTAAGTTGATTGATGCCAACACCACCATCCCTTGCAAGAAGACGGAGACCTTCTCTACCGCTGCTGACAACCAGACTGAGGTAACCATCCACGTGCTGCAGGGTGAGCGCCCAATGGCTGCTCAGAACAAGACACTGGGTCAGTTCAACCTCACTGGCATCGCTCCAGCCCGTCGTGGTATCCCACAGATCGAGGTGACCTTCGACATCGATGCCAACGGTATCGTGAAGGTGAGTGCCAAGGATAAGGCTACAGGCAAGGAGCAGGCCATCCGCATCGAGGCTTCTTCTGGCTTGAGCAAGGAAGAGATAGAGCGCATGAAGGCAGAGGCTGTGGCCAACGCTGAGAACGATAAGAAGGAGCGTGAGCGCATAGACAAGCTGAATCAGGCCGACTCTATGATCTTCACCACTGAGAATCAGCTGAGCGAGCTGGGCGACAAGCTGCCTGCAGACAAGAAGGCTCCTATCGAGGCTGCCCTCCAGAAGCTGAAGGATGCTCACAAGGCTCAGGACCTCGACCGCATCGATGGTGCTATGGCAGAGTTGAACACCGCTTGGCAGACGGCCAGCGCCCAGATGTACCAGCAGGCTGGTGCTCAGCCAGGTGCAGGCGCAGGCTTCAACGGCGGCCAGCAGGCAGGTGGTCAGCAGAGCTCTCAGAGCGGCCATGATGACAACGTTCAGGATGCCGACTTTGAGGAGGTGAAGTAAGGCTGATAAGCAGCAATAAGCAACAATAAACGAATCGGTGTAACTCATTGAGTTGCACCGATTTTTGTTTTAGTTAAACTTTGTATATTTGGCTCTGATTTCGGATATTTATCGTAAATTTGCACCAAATCGTTCACGCGACTTAAAGGTTGACGAAGTTAAACTTAAAGACATATACCTTATTATATATAAGAAATGGCAAAGGCAAATTATCATATCCGAAGGAAGTGCCCTATATGCGGAACCATCTTTGAGATTCGCACCATTGATGCTGTGTATTGTTCTCACAACTGTTCCGCTGTAGCCTCTAAGAGGAAAAAGGCTCAGGAAGAGAAGGAAAAGAAGTATGAGCAGATGGCGAAGGAAATTCCAGACATCAAGGAGTATCTAACAGCAGCAGAGGCAATAGCAATGTACTGCGTTGAACGTAGTACATTGTATCGTGACATTCGGTTAAAGAAACTTCCGTCCGTTAATCTCGGCCAACGTCAGCTAAGACTGAAACGTTCTGATTTGGATGAGCGTTACGAACTGAGGAAGAAAGTGCGGAAGGCTGCTAAGAGGCCTATTCCCAAGACATACAATCTCGAACCCGAGAATTGCTATACCATCGGTGAAATCTCAAAGAAGTTCAGAATTCATGATTCATCCGTATGGGCCCACATCCGCAAGTTCTCTATCCCTACCCGACAGATAGGTAACTATGTTTACGCTCCAAAATCAGAAATCGACAAACTTTATAAATCTATCAAGTTATGAAGACTCCAATGAAGCGCACGGTATTCAAGGTAATACTCCGTAAATCCGAATACAAAGAGCAGTGGTCATTGCTCATCGAAAGCTTTCCTGTCTTTGAGCCAGGCAAAGACAAACCACTTCGCAAGCATGAACCACTTGGTCGCTATATAACGACACCTATCTTCGATAAGAATAGTTCTGGAAGAACTCTACCTGATGGGAAAGCTTACTATCGCCCCAAGCGCGATGCCAATGGAATCATCATGTGCCGCTCACAAAAGGATCAGGAGGCCTGCATCTTTGCAGACAAGGTACGTGACCTCCGTCAGCACGAATACGATAATCAGTCTTTGTACACAGACTCGGAGGCAGAACAAGCAGCACAAAACGAAAGGTCAAAGTGCGACTTCATCAAGTACTTTGAAGAGCTAAAGGACAAACGTCACAAGAACAGTTCCAAGTCAATTCAAGTGAACTGGAAAAGAGAACTGGCATTGATGAAGCTATACACTGGAGGGAAACCTCTTCTAT
>CALAEY010000122.1 GCA_937891085.1 uncultured Prevotellaceae bacterium
TGAAAAGAACTTCTACAAGTAAATGGATAATGGATAATGGATAATGGATAATGGATAATAAGTGCCATACATTCCACAAATTCCTCATGCCTGTATTTTGATAAATAGATTTCATAAGCCTATATTTTCCATTCTTCATTCTCCATTATCCATTAATCAAGTATTCCACAAATGCCTCGATGGCCTCGTAGGAAGCCAGTCCAAGGTCGTCGTAGAGCTTGGCGGTGGCACGGTTGCGGTCTTCACTGCGCTGCCAGAACAGGCGCTCGTCATTGCCCAAGAAGGGGGCGCTCTCCATCTGGCTCTGGTGCTTCAGGATGGCGTTGCGCTTGGCACGTAGTTCCTCCGGACTTAGAGGCACTGCCATCTCTATATCTTCGATGTTCCACTCCGCCCAAGCTCCGCGATACATCCACGTGCGGCAGTCTTGGAGCCATGTGGCACCTGCCTCCTTCTCTAAGTCGAGGGCCGCCATCACCGCATCGGTACAAACCTTATGGGTGCCATGAGGATCGGCGAGGTCGCCCGCGATGAAAATCTGGTGTGGCTTCACTTCCACAATCAGTCGGCGCACGATATCCACATCTTCCTCACCCAACGGATGCTTCTCGATGCACCCCGTCTCATAGAACGGCAGGTCGAGGAAGTGCACCCTGCTAAGAGGTATATTATTATAAGTGCAGGCAGTGCGTGCCTCTCCACGACGGATGAGTCCCTTGATGGTGCGTATGTCTAAGATGTCGATGTCTCCGTCTTTCTTCGCACGTAAGAACTGACGAATCTCTGCGTATTTCTGCTTGATGACCTCATCGCGACTCTCGTTGAAGAGTTGGTTGAACCCATTGATGAAGTGCAGGAAACGCACCACCTCCTCATCGCCCACGGCGATGTTTCCGCTGGTCTCATAGGCGATGTGCACCTCGTGACCCTGCTCCACAAGTCGGCGGATGGTGCCACCCATGGAGATTACGTCGTCATCAGGATGCGGAGAGAATACGATCACTCGCTTAGGGTAAGGCAATGCCCGCTCTGGGCGGTAGGTATCATCGGCATTGGGCTTGCCGCCTGGCCAACCAGTGATGGTGTGCTGGAGGTCGTTGAATATCTTTATGTTTACATTGTAGGCCGAGCCATAGAGCGCCAAAAGTTCGCTGAGGCCGTTTTCGTTGTAGTCCTTGTTGGTCAGCTTCAGAATGGGCTTTCCCACCTTAAGACACAGCCATACGATAGCAGAACGAATCAGCTTGCTGTCCCACTCGCAGGAAGTCACCAGCCAAGGACGACGGATGCGCGTGAGCGCACTGGCAGCCGAAAGGTCGATTACCACATGGGCATCGTTGTGCGTCTGCAGGAAAGAGGCAGGAATGGTATCGGTGATAGGACCCTCCACGCAGGCCCGTATCTTCTCCGCCTTATCCTCACTCCAAGCCAGCAAGACAATCTTACGGGCAGAGAGGATGGTAGAGATGCCCATGGTGATGGAGCTCACGGGCACATTGTTGCCAAAGGTCTTGGCTGCCTCCTCGCGTGAAGCGCTGTCCAGCAAGATGAGGCGCGTGGTGGAGTTCATGCGTGAACCTGGCTCATTGAAGCCTATGTTACCCATCTTACCTATGCCCAGCAGGGCCAAGTCGATGCCTCCGAAATGCGTGATGCGCTGTTCGTAGAGCTTGCAATGCTCGAAGATGGCATCTTTGGAGATGCTACCGTCTAGGCAGAAGACGTTCTGCGGGTCGATGTCCACTTGGTCGAGCAGCATCGACCTCAAGGCGTTGAGGTTGCTGTTCACGGCATTCTCCGTGAGCGGGTAGTACTCATAGAGGCTGAAGACCACCACATGCCTAAAACTCAGTCCCTCTTCTCGATGCATGCGCACCAGCTCTGCATAGACGCCACGTGGCGAGCTACCTCCCGTGAGGGCTAGGGTGCAGAAGCTGCCTTCCGCTTTTTTGGCGCGTATGAGGCGGGCTATCTCTGCAGCGATGTGCTGAGACCCTTCCTCGCTGGTCTCAAAGATGTGGGTAGGTATTTTTTCAAAGCGCGTCAGCATGGAATGCTCGAAGGCATTGGCTGGCTTGTAGTAGTGGGTGGACACCTTGTTGAGTGTCACTTGTGAACTGAGATTCGTCTTCATGTGCAACCTTAATTAGTAAGCGAAATTTTCGGGATGTTTTCCCTTAAAGTCCTTGAAGTAGGCCTTTATCTCCACGATGTCACGGTCGAAGTCGCCCGTAGGCATGAGCCACTTGGTGTAGCTGATCACCTTGCGTTCGTAGTCGAAGCCGATGAGCTGGATGGGCACGCCTGCACCCAGGGCGATGTAGTAGAACCCTTTCTTCCAGTCGGGATTGGGAGAGCGTGTGGCCTCTGGGGTGATGGTGAGACTCAGCGCGTCAGTGTGCTTGAAGCGCTCGGTCATCTGATTCACCAGAGAGGTCTTCTTGCTGCGGTCTACGGGTATGCCGCCCATGGCGCGGAAGACGGCTCCCAGAGGGAAGAAAAACCACTCCTTCTTCATCATGAAGCAGGCCTTCTTGCCCTTGGCACTCCAGTAGAGCTTGCCGATGAAGAGGTCCCAGTTGGACGTGTGCGGAGCCACGCAGATCACGCACTTGTCGTGGAAGGGCTCAGTGACCTCCTCCTTCCAGCCCAGCAGTTTGAAGTATATGAACCTACACAGTGCTTGTATCATGCCTCTACACCCTTTGACAGTCCGGCTACGATTTCCTCTACCCCTGCGCTGAAGTCAGTGCGGAGCTTCTTGTAAAAACCTTTCACATTGCCTGGCTCTGTGTGGCTGATGCGGCAGATATGCTCGTTCTGCAAACGGAGGATGTTGACCATCTGCTGGTCGATGGCTTCCTGTGCTTTCTCTCCAGCAGTGGCTTTCAGGTACATGCACTCTGCAAATAATTCACTTGAAATGTGGTTGATAGCTTTCTTCAGATTTCTTCTACTTGCCATAATGAAATGTTTTAATAGTTAATAGATAGTACAAAAATAATGCTTTCTTTCGATTTGGCAAAACATTTGTCTCTAACTTCTTTTATTACTTTAAATTCTTTAACTCCTAATTTATTTGCGAATGTTCAGTTTTTTTGCGAAATTTGCAGAAGTTATAGAAATATAAGGTATTAACAGAATATTAAAGTAGAAAGAAAAATGACAAAAAGTGCATTGCAAATCGCAAGGGCTGCTTATCAGCCTAAACTTCCAAAGGCCCTGCAGGGTCAGGTGAAGGCCGTGTTTGGCGCTCCTACTCAGTCAGTTGCAGACCAAGAGGAGATTAAGAAGTTGTTCCCTAACACCTATGGCATGCCTCTGATCACCTTCGAGGCTGCAGCTGAGGCTCAGAACCTGCCAGCTATCAACGTGGGTGTGATACTCTC
The DNA here is from genome assembly GCA_937891085.1 of uncultured Prevotellaceae bacterium. Classification (GTDB taxonomy): domain Bacteria; phylum Bacteroidota; class Bacteroidia; order Bacteroidales; family Bacteroidaceae; genus Bacteroides. Next base: position 3,390 of record CALAEY010000122.1, read on the forward strand.
TGGTGGCCAGGCTCCTGGCGGACATAACGTGATCTCTGGTCTCTTCGACGGTCTGAAGCGCCTGAATCCAGCCAACCGTCTGTATGGTTTCCTCATGGGTCCTGGTGGCTTGGTAGATCATAACTATAAGGAGCTCACTGCCGACATCATCGATGAGTATCGCAACACTGGTGGTTTCGACATCATCGGCTCTGGACGTACCAAGCTGGAGAAGGTAGACCAGTTTGAGAAGGGCTTTGAGATCCTGAAGAAGCTGAACATCAAGGCTGTGGTCATCATTGGTGGCGACGACTCTAACACCAATGCCTGCGTATTGGCAGAGTACTATCTGGCTAAGAAGTATGGCATCCAGGTGATTGGCTGCCCTAAGACCATCGACGGCGACTTGAAGAACGACCAGATTGAGACCAGCTTCGGCTTCGATACCGCTGTGAAGACATACGCTGAGGTGATAGGTAATATCCAGCGCGACTGCAACTCTGCACGTAAGTACTGGCACTTCATCAAGCTGATGGGCCGTAGCGCTTCTCACATCGCTTTGGAATGCGCCCTGCAGGTACAGCCTAACATCTGTATCATCTCTGAGGAAGTAGAGAAGAAGGATATGTCACTCGACGATATCGTGACCAGCATCGCACGCACGGTGGCTCATCGTGCTGCCCAGGGTCTGAACTTTGGTACCGTGCTGATTCCAGAAGGTCTGATTGAGTTCATTCCTGCCATGAAGCGCCTGATTGCCGAGCTTAACGACATTCTGGCACGTCCTACCTCAACCCACGAGCGCATGGTTGACCAGCACTCATGGTTGCTCTCAGAGCTGAGCAAGGAGAATGCGGAGCTCTTCGCATCCCTGCCTCAGAATGTAGCCAACCAGCTGACTATGGAGCGTGACCCTCACGGAAATGTGCAGGTTTCACTCATCCAGACAGAGTCTCTGCTCTCAAACATGGTGGCTCGCAAGTTGGCTCAGTGGAAGAAGGAAGGCCACTATACTGGCAAGTTCGCTCCTCAGCATCACTTCTTCGGCTACGAAGGCCGCTGCGCTGCTCCTTCTAACTTCGATGCCGACTATTGCTATTCTCTCGGCGTAACCGCTTCTTCTCTGATTGCCAATGGTGTGACTGGCTATATGGCTTCTGTGAAGAACCTTACTGCTCCTGCAGATCAGTGGGTAGCTGGTGGTATTCCTATCACTATGATGTTCAACATGGAGCGTCGCAACGGTGAGATGAAGCCAGTGATCCGCAAGGCTCTGGTTGAGCTCGATGGCAAGCCTTTCAAGGCATTTGCTGCTGTGCGCGACCAGTGGGCTAAGGAGACTGCATACGTTTATCCTGGTCCTATCCAGTACTTTGGTCCTTCAGAGGTTTGCGACCAGACCACTAAGACCCTGAAGCTGGAACAGGAATAATCCGAATTTAGGTACTTGAAACGATAAGGGTAAGTCTTTTTGCGCATGGCATGGCCATCGTGGCAGAAAGACTTACTTTTTGAAATAAAAGAATGACAAACCGTAAGCAAAATACGCAGAAGACGGCTAAGAAAACGCGTAAGAGAAGAACCTCCAAGAGGCAGGATAAGGCACCTTGGTGGATCACTTATGCGCTGGCGTTGGCGATAGGGCTCTTGGTGATAGGCGGAGGATTCTACTGGTTCTTCGTCAGGCCATACTCCTATCGTTGGAAGCCGTGCTATGGGCGGTTGGCTTACGGTGTCTGCATCCCCTGCGAATATGATGTGCATGGCATAGACATCTCCCACTATCAGGGAGGCATCGACTGGAACGAGCTGCATAAGAACAAGGATACTGACTTCCCCTTGAAGTTTATCTTCATGAAAGCCACTGAAGGGGGCGACTTGGCAGATGCTACCTTCGTGCAGAATTTCGACAGTGCAAAGGCTTATGGCTTCGTACGTGGAGCCTACCATTTCTTCGTGCCCTCCTCAGATGCCCGCAAGCAGGCGGAGTTCTTCATCCGTAATGTGGAGCTGAAGCCAGGCGACTTGGCACCTGTCTTAGATGTGGAAACGAAGGGCAAGACCAAGGAAGACCTGCAGCGCTCCGTGAAGACTTGGCTCGATATCGTGGAGGCCCACTATGGCGTGAAGCCCATTCTCTATACCTCTTATAAGTTTAAGGAGAGCTACCTCAGCGATGCACGGTTCGACGACTATCCCTACTGGATAGCCCATTACTACGTAGACTCTGTGCGCTATAAGGGCCATTGGGAGTTCTGGCAGCATACCGATATCGGTGAGGTGCCAGGCATTGAGGGCGACGTGGACCTGAATGTGTTCAACGGCACCCTGCAAGACCTCTCTAATTACACCCTGCCACCAGAGCATCAATGATGCGTTGCACCCGCTCCGTGGTGGTATATTCAGTTACATATTCATCTGCTCCCTCTTTCCCCATATAGACTTGCAGATTACGATATTTCATAGTACTCCCGAAAGTCTCACGTGCAGAGAAATGGAAAGCAGTGATGCCCGTCTCCTCATAGATGTACCTGATATTGCGCTCGTTGATACCCCCTCCAGCCATCAGCTGAATCTTTCCTTCGGCGTAGCGCTGCCATTCACGTAGCTGTGGAATGCCCTCTTCAGCAGTGGCACATCCGCCAGAGGTGAGAATGCGGTCAAAGCCCAACTCTGCCAGTTGGTCGATGGCTTTCAGCGGGTTTGCGCACATGTCGAAAGCGCGGTGGAAAGTCAGGCTCATATTAGGGGCTTCCTCAGCGAACACTTTGAGTGAGTGCATGTCAAGGTTGCCGTCTTTTTGTAAGAATCCTAACACAAAGCCATCGGCATAAGGCTTCAGCTTGTTGAAATCTAGAGTCATGGTGATGAGATCGTTGTAATCATAGCAGAAGTCTCCGCCACGAGGGCGAAGGAGAATCTGTAACTTTGTCTTTTTATTATTTAATTGAGCTTTTGTTGAGATAGCGGTCCCTATAGACGGGGTAGTACCTCCTTCAGACAGTCCAGCGCAGAGTTCTATTCTAGTAACACCAGCCTCATAGGCATTCATGGCACTGCGCAAGCCGTTGGCGCAAATTTCAAATTCGAACATATATATAATTAATGTGTAGTAAGCAGAAAAAAGACAGTTGGCCTATAAGCCGGGTTCTGTATCCCTTGAAAACGAAGAGAGTTAAGGGTGTCTGCCATTTATCTGAGCCCAATGTCACCATTGTGGCTTTAGCGGTCTACCCTCTGGCTAAAGCGAGCAGCTCTCATAGCGCCAGTTTACATGACCTTGCAACTTCCAAGACGCACAGCACTGATGTCACCACCAGCCTGGTGGGCTCTTACCCCACCTTCTCACCCTTACCTGCTGGTTGGCAGGCGGTAATTTTCTTCTACGTTACTCTGCCCTCGCGGACTGCTTCCTGTTAAGAAGTGGAATGCTCTGTGTTGCCCGGACTTTCCTCATACGCACGAGGCGCAAGCGGCAGGCCGGCCAGCTGTCGGGGTGCAAAGATACATATTTTCTTGCACATGTCAAGGCTTGTTTGTAATTTTACACCGTTTTAACATGAAAAGAAACGGAATGAAACGAATAGTGCTCTTAGTGCTGGCATGCCTGGCATTTTGTCAGACATTCGCCCAGCAAGCCGATGGCAAGGACTATGCCATCGTGAATATCTCTGTATGCAACATGCGGCGCACGCCAGACTTCGATGCCGAGATGGTGACACAGGCACAGATGGGTATGGTGTGCCGTGTGCTCGACTTTCAGACGTGGTACCAGATTCAGAGTCCTGACGACTATACAGGATGGACACACCCCAAGGCCTTGTATCGGGTGACCAGGGAGGAGATGCAGGCCTGGAATAGGGCCGAGAAGGTGGTGGTGACTGCCCTGACAGGCGTGGTGTATAGTCGGCCTAACCTGAAGTCGCAGACCATCAGCGATGTGGTGGCTGGCGATCGTATGCGCTATCTGGGCAAGAAGGGCAAGTTCTATGCTGTGGCTCTGCCTGATGGACGTGAGGGCTATCTGCTCAAGACAGATGGCAAGCCGCTGGAAGAGTGGCGCAGAGGACTGAAGAACGATGTGGAGAGCATTCTGAGCACGGCCAAGCAATTGCTGGGTTTCCCTTACCTCTGGGCTGGCACTTCAGTGAAAGGCATGGACTGCAGTGGCTTCGTGCGCACCGTGCTTTTGCAACACGATATGATTATCCCGCGTGATGCCTCGCAGCAGGCAGTGACAGGCCAGCGCATAGAGATAGCCAAGGACTTCAGCAACCTTCAGCCAGGCGACTTGGTGTTCTTTGGCCGTGTGGCAGATGGCAGGGAGCGCGTGGGCCATGTGGCATTCTATCTGGGTGGCAAGGAGTTCATCCATTGCTTGGGTTTGGTGGAGCGCAGCAGCTTTGATCCTGCAGCACCCAACTATGACGCTTACAACACAGGGCGCATGCTCTTCGCGGCGCGTGTGATCCCTTATATAAATAAGGAGAAGGGACTGAGCACCACAGATCAGAATCCGTATTACTCAGCTGATTTCAGGTAGATCGCTGAGCAAGATTCAAAGATTCAAAGATTCAAAGATTCAAAAATTCAAAGATTATAAGCGGCAAGATATGCAGAGCAGACGTGAATTTATAAAAACTGGGGCTTTGGCCCTACTGAGTGGCACAGGCTTGGCATCTTGCCAGCCTAAGTTCAATGTGACCAGCACAGGTGCAAAACCGCATCTGAAGATGCGCTTCTTCCCCTATGAATTGCAGCTGCAGCACACATTCACGGTGGCCACCTATTCTCGAAACACCACGCCCGATGTGCAGGTGGAACTGGAGTATGACGGTGTGACAGGCTATGGCGAGGCCTCCATGCCACCCTATCTGGGACAGTCGGTAGACTCGGTGACCGACTTTCTGAGCCGTGTGGACATCGAGCAGTTTGATGATCCTTTCCGCATCGAAGACATCATGGCCTATCTTGATACCATAGAACCCAGCAGCAAACTGCAACTTGGCGCTAAGGACGATACAGCTGCCAAGGCTGCCATCGACATTGCCCTGCACGACCTCGTGGGTAAGCTCCTCGGAGCCCCATGGTACAAGATCTGGGGTCTGAATCCTGCTGATACCCCTGACACCACTTTTACTATCGGCATTGATACTCCAGACGTGGTGCGTGAGAAAACCCGTGAGTGTGCCGATCGCTTCAACATCCTGAAGGTGAAGCTGGGACGCGATGAGCAGAGCGATAAGGAGATGATAGAGACCATTCGCTCTGTGACGCAGCTGCCCATTGCCATCGATGCCAATCAAGGCTGGAAAGACCGCAGCTATGCCCTCGACATGATCCACTGGCTGAAGGAGCGGGGCATCGTGATGATAGAGCAGCCCATGCCAAAGGAGCAGGTGGATGATACGGCTTGGGTCACTGAGCATAGTCCGCTGCCCGTCTTTGCCGATGAGTCGATGCAGCGCCTGGTAGATGTGCCAAAGATGAAAGGCGTGTTCCATGGCATCAACATCAAGCTGATGAAGTGCACAGGCATGCGTGAAGGCTGGAAGATGGCCAACCTGGCCAGGGCGCTGGGCATGCGTGTGATGATAGGCTGTATGACGGAGACTTCATGCGCCTGCTCTGCAGCGGCACAGCTCTCGCCTCTGGTGGACTTTGCCGACCTTGATGGCAACCTGCTCATCTCCAACGACCGCTTCACTGGCATGCAGGTGGTGAATGGCAAAATCACCCTCAACGAACTGCCAGGCATAGGCGTTCAGCCAATTTAAGACTTTTAACTGACAGAAACATGCTTGCAAAATGCAAAAATGGCAGTCGGGCAAGTTAACCCACGTTAAGGTAATCATGTACTTTGTTAAAAGGCGATAAAAAAGCATGACAAATGATGGTTGTGAACATTTTTTGTCGTTATTTTAACAACGAAAAGTTAAACGAACGTAGAATATTAACAATTTAAAACTACAATAAGTATGAAACAGACAGCTAAAAACATTCTCGGAGTGGCAGCTATCGTGGTACTGAGCTCAGGCGTTGCCGGCATTACCACCTATAAGCTCGTTCAGAATAATCAGAACAGAACTGCTGCGACATTCAACGAACTCTTTGAACAGAATCCGAATAACGCCCGCCTGACAGCTTTCAATGAGTCGGCTCAGCAACCAGTGGACTTGACAGCAGCCGCTGAGTCTTCAGTACACGCTGTGGTGCACATCCGCTCACAGCAGAACAGCCGCACCCAGACCGTGCAGGATATGCCAGACATCTTCGACTTTTTCTTCGGAGATGGCAGTGGCAGTGGTCGCCAGCGTCAGATCCAGACACAGCCTCGCGTGGGCTTTGGTTCTGGTGTCATCATCTCTCGTGATGGCTACATCGTGACCAACAACCACGTGGTGGAGAACGCCGATGAGATCACCGTGAAGCTGAACGATGAGCGTGAACTGATGGGTCGTGTCATCGGTACTGATCCTGATACCGACTTGGCACTGATCAAGGTAGAGGGTGACGACTTCCCTTCTATCCCTGTGGGCGACTCTGATGCCCTGAAGGTAGGCGAGTGGGTGCTTGCCGTGGGTAATCCATTCAACCTCACTTCTACCGTTACAGCAGGTATCGTGAGTGCCAAGGCTCGTTCTATCGGTACTACTGCCAGCAATGGTCAGGCTGCTAATATCCAGTCGTTTATCCAGACCGATGCTGCCATCAACTCTGGTAACAGTGGTGGCGCGCTGGTAAATGCCCGTGGCGAATTGGTGGGTATCAACGCCATGCTTTATTCACCTACAGGTTCATATTCGGGCTATGGTTTTGCCATCCCTACCAGCATTATGACAAAGGTGGTGTCAGACCTGAAGCAGTTTGGCTCAGTTCAGCGTGCCCTGCTGGGTATCCGTGGCAATACGCTTGGTACCGATCTCCAGATGGACGAGACCACACGCGACAGCATGAAGAAGAAGATGGAAGATCTGGGCGTGAATGAGGGCGTTTATGTAGCCGAGGTGGTGGAAGACGGCTCCGCAGCTGGTGTGCTGAAGGTAGATGATGTCATCACTGGCATCGATGGCAAGAAGATCCATACCTTCTCCGACCTGCAGGAAGCACTGGCTAAGTATCGCCCAGGCGACAAGGTGAAGGTGACAGTGGTTCGTGAGAAGAAGACGCGCGAACTTGACGTGACCTTGAAGAATGCACAGACTATGAACCAGAAGAGCACTGAGGTGAACTTAGAGGCTCTGGGTGCTGAGGTGAGCCCTGTGTCAGACAGCGTGAAGCGTCAGCTCCGCCTGAACAATGGCTTGGAAGTCACCAGCGTTTCAGAGGGTAAGTTCCAAGAGGCTGGTATCCGCAGAGGCTTCATCATCCTGCGTGCCAATGGCGAGACCATGAATACCGTAAGTGACTTGGAGAAAGTGCTGAAGACTGCCAGTCAGAGTCAGGATCAGGTACTCTTCATCAGCGGTATCTACTCCAGCGGTCGTCGTGCCAACTTTGCCGTGGATCTCTCTGAGTAACAAGATTTCAAACATCGCATAAGCAAGAAGACCTCTTCTCCGGCCGTGAGAAGGGGTCTTCTTGTTATCTGGTGCAAAGTTACAAAACCGATTCTGCGGTTTTCGAATTTTCGGGCAGATATATTTCACTTTTGGGGCAAATAAAAGTGTTAAAAAATTTGTGGGTAGTGCGCCCTTCTTTTTTTTCTCGTGAGGTAAATATTTTTCTCACACGAGGGAAGTTGTTTTTTCTCACGTAGTGGCATGGCAGAACAGTGTCGGGAGCGTCACGCGTCACAACGTCACAAGCAAAATATTAGCATACCCTTTTTTGGCTGAGAAACCCTAAAAGAATTTTTATTATATATATTTATATATATATAAATATATATAATA
>CALAEY010000123.1 GCA_937891085.1 uncultured Prevotellaceae bacterium
TTATGCGGTCATGCGGGTCTGTGTGGGTTGCCACGGAAAAATCCGGGTGCGCCCCCTAGGGGGCAGTAAAAAACAATTAGCGTAGAGTTTGGGCATTTGCTAAGAAAAGTGTATTTTTGCTGAAATTTTGCTGCAAATAATAACAAATAGATAATCATCATTATTATGGAAAAGACTCTTAGAGACTCGGCAGGAATGCGCTGGACCGCGCTGCTGCTCTTGGCACTGGCCATGTTCTGTGCCTACATTTTCATGGACATTCTCTCACCTATCAAGGACTTGATGCAGGAAACGCGCGGATGGGACAGCACCGCCTTTGGCACCATGCAGGGCTCTGAGGTGTTCCTCAACGTATTTGTATTCTTTCTCATCTTCGCAGGTATCATCCTCGACAAGATGGGTGTGCGCTTCACGGCTGTGCTCTCTGGCGCTGTGATGCTGGTGGGTGCCATCATCAAGTGGTATGCGGTGTCTGAGGCATTTATGGGCACAGGACTGGAGACGTGGTTCAACACGCACCTTAATTATATCCCGCTGTTCGACGAGTTGGGCGTTTCACCTTTCTATGAGGGCATGCCTGCTTCGGCTAAGTTGGCCGCCTGCGGATTCATGATTTTCGGATGTGGCTGCGAGATGGCTGGCATCACCGTGAGCCGTGGTATCGTGAAGTGGTTCAAGGGCCGTGAGATGGCACTCGCTATGGGTTCTGAGATGGCATTGGCTCGTCTGGGTGTGGCTACGTGTATGATTTTCTCACCGTTCTTCGCTAAGTTGGGTGGGCAGGTAAGTGTGTCACGCTCAGTGGCTTTCGGCGTGGTGCTGATGTGCATTGCCTTGATTATGACCATCGTCTATTTCTTCATGGACAAGAAGCTGGATGCCCAGACGGGTGAGGCTGAGGAGAAGGACGATCCGTTCAAGGTATCAGATATAGGCAAGATTCTTTCTGATGGTGGTTTCTGGATTGTGGCACTGCTCTGCGTGCTCTACTATTCTGCCATCTTCCCATTCCAGAAGTATGCCGTGAACATGCTGCAGTGCAATCTGACATTGACAGAGCCTACTGCTGATTCTTACTGGGCCAGCAGTTCTGTGACCATCGTGCAATACGTCATCATGCTGCTGGTGGCTGCTACGGGCTTCATGAGCAATTTCCAGAAGACGAAGGGTCGTCAGTACTTGCTGCTGGGCATCTCTGTGCTGGCATTGATTACCTACTGCTACATGGGCTATATGCGCCAGTCGGCTGAGAGTATCTTTGCGGTATTCCCACTGCTGGCCGTGCTGATTACGCCTATCTTGGGCAACTATGTAGATCATAAGGGTAAGGCTGCTTCTATGCTGGTGCTGGGCTCATTGCTCCTCATCGCCTGTCACCTGACCTTCGCCTTCGTGCTGCCTGCTTTCAAGGGCAATGCCGTAGGTGGTGTGGTGATAGCATACGCCACTATCTTGGTGCTGGGTGCTTCTTTCTCACTGGTACCTGCCTCTCTGTGGCCAAGCGTGCCTAAGTTGGTGGATGCCAAGGTGATTGGTTCTGCCTACGCTCTGATTTTCTGGATTCAGAACATCGGTCTCTGGCTGTTCCCACTGCTTATCGGTAAGGTGCTGGATAAGACCAATCCTGGTGTGACAGATCCTACGCAGTTCGACTATACCGCTCCGCTGGTAATGCTGGCATGCCTTGGTGTAGCCGCCCTCATCCTGGGCTTTGTGCTCAAGGCTGTGGATAAGAAGAAGGGCTTAGGACTGGAAGAGCCGAACATTAAGTAAAATTGAGAATTGAGAATTGAACATTGAACATTAGGCTGCGCTATGTTTTCATCCGGATGGTAATGCTCAATGTTCAATGTTCAATGCTCAATAAAAAAAGTACGCAATGCCTGAAGCAATAAAGCGAAAAATAAACGACTCCCCTGTGGCGCGTTGGACAGTGTTGGTCATTGTGGCTACGGCCATGATGATGGGCTACCTGCTCAATGACATCATGTCACCGCTGGAGACTCTGCTGGAGCTGCCAGTGGAGCAGGGCGGACTGGGATGGAGCAGCACTGACTATGGCTTCTTCTCAGGGGCTGGGGGCTTTATCAATGTTTTCCTGCTGATGCTCTTCTTCAGCGGACTCATCCTCGACAAGATGGGCGTGCGCTTCACGGGCGTGTTGTCTTGCTCGCTGATGCTCATTGGTGTTGGCATCAAATACTACGCCGTGACCAATCCTGCTTTGATAGGGCAGATCTTCAATTTTCAATTTTCAATTTTCAATTTGAATGTGACCCTCCCCATGTCTGCAGCCATTGCCAGCTTGGGCTTCTCCATCTTCGGAGTGGGCTATGAGATGTGTGGCATCACGGTGAGCAAGGCGATGGTGCGCTGGTTCACTGGGCATGAGTTGGCATTGGCGATGGGCATTCAGCTCGCTATGGCAAGGCTGGGTACGGCTATGGCACTCAGCGTCAGTGCACCGTTGGCGCGTCACTTCTCGCTCTCCACTCCGCTTCTGGTTGGCTTGATCTGCCTGCTTATAGGCTTGGTATCATTCCTCGTATTCTGTGTACTTGATATCCGTCTGGATAAGGACGAGAAAATGCTCAATGCTCAATGCTCAATTCTCAATTCAGATGATGACAGTTTCCGCTTCCGTGACATTGGCTTGATACTGAAGAACCCTGGTTTCTGGCTTATCACGCTTTTCGTGGTGCTGTTCTATTCAGCAGTGAGCCCTTTCCTCAAGTTCGCTACCAAGCTGATGATAGAGAAATACAGCGTGGCACCTGATATTGCAGGCTTCTTCACCAGCATCGCTCCGTTTGGCACCATGCTGATGACGCCACTCTTTGGCAGTCTGTACGACAAGTATGGTCGTGGCGTGACGTTGATTGTCATTGGTACAGCCATGTTGACTTTTGTACACTTTGGCTTCTCATTACCAATACATGCCAGTGCCTTTGCCATCTTCCTGATGGTGGTGCTCAGCGTGGGCTATTCACTTACTCCAGCTGCCTTGTGGCCCATCGTGCCTAAGATCATCCCATTGAAGTGTCTTGGCACGGCCTATTCTTTGATTTTCTTCATCCAGAATTTCGGACGTGCCATCATCCCGATGTTTGTGGGTCGTGCCAATGAAACAGATCCTACCTATACCACAGGTATGCAGATTTTTGCCTGCACAGGACTGGCTGGTGTCTTAGTGGCTGTAGCTATGCTCTGGCTGGATAAGAAGAAGGGCTATGGGCTGGAGAAGCCGAACATTGAACGTTAAACGTTGAACGTTAAACATTAAACATAATGATTATCCGCAATTAGCCGACCAAAAATTGGGCTGAATCCTATGAAATGC
>CALAEY010000124.1 GCA_937891085.1 uncultured Prevotellaceae bacterium
AGATTGAGACCTGCCTGGCGAGTGGAAGCCAATTAATCAGTGAACACTAATTAAACTTTAGTCGTGCTTCTCATAAAAGCATACAAAGATACAAAATTTGCATCCCAAATGCAACTATTTTCCCAACTATTTTCGCGAAAAATGCCATTTTACTTCCGCTTCTTCCGCCTCTTCTTCCGCTATGATAGCTGATGCGGTGCATGCGTTTTCTGGAGTTAGCGGAATAGCGGAAGAAGAAATGAAATTTGTTTTGCAAATTTTGTCAAATATAATAGTAAAACGGTGGTAGTTTCACAACTTCCTCCGTTCCATTTACTAACCTATTAAAATTTAAACTTATGGCCTTAATGAGCTAAAACTGCTGTTAAGAAGCTATTATATAGTGGTATTATGGTTCTGACGTTGCAAAGGTAGTGCATACGTTTGACATACAGAAAGTAGGGCTGACTTATCTTGGCAGAGAAATCGTTCTTTTTCTCGTAGATTATTTTGTTATTATCCTTAAAAGTGATTATCTTCGCTGCATGTAGTATTCAAAGAATATGGAGCAGGAAAATGAAATAAAGAGCAGACTGATAGATGACTTGAAGGCAGAGAATCGCTTTTGGTCATACAATCAGGCTTCTATTCAGGATGTAGATGATGATGTCCTGATAGAGATGGTGTTGCTATATCTGGATCTTAATCAGATAGACCTGCTTTTTAAGATATATCCTTACCATAAGATAAAGAAAGCGTGGCTGGAGCGACTTGTTACCCAGGGTGACTATTATTTCACGCTGAATAAATTCTTAGCTTGGTATTATTTTCATGCCAAACGTCCTGGTATGTATGTGAGGGCGATGGCTACGCGTCAACTTAACCGTATGGCATCATATACCAAAGTTTGATGTCTCTGCTTATGATATTCAAGAGTTTATCAAATCTCTGCTGGAAAATCAGTGTAGATGATAATAGAATTCAGACCAGTTGCTTAAGCCAAAGGTTGAAGAAACGGTCGTAGACCCAGTAGCCTGAAGCGTCACGATATATCAGGTCTTTGTCCAGGAGAGCGGTCAGAGCCGTTTTCACGCTACTGGCACTGGGTAGCTCGTACTGCTTGAGAAAATCGTTCGATTGCGGACTTGCCACGCGCTCACTTTTGGCAATAGCTTTCAAGAGCGACAACTGGTTGTCAGTCAGAAATCCTACCAAAGTCTCATATTGCATACTGTTCCTGTGGACAATGTGCCAGATAGCTTCGTTTACTTGTTGCTCGCTTTCAACATTTCGTTCCACTTCGTAAAGACGGTTCAATATTTGCTGAATGTTTTGGGTAATGCCGCTAAACCTTTGATAGATAGTGCTGAACACCTCGCGAGTGATGCTTCCTCGTTTGGCAGTAAAAAACCGATTGGCAAAGTCATAATATACCTCCTCATGTAGTGGAGCCAGTCCCATAGAAGCTGTACTTTGATAGAATGGCCTTTCTGGAGATTGGAACATCTGGGCCATCAAGTGTTGCTTACTGCCTGAAAAGATGAAACTTACATTAGGCGAAAACTGTATGTAGGACCTGAGTTGTGCCTCCAAACCCTGCTCAGGGTAATAAGATATTTGCTGGAACTCATCTATGGCGATGTAAACCTTGTTCCGGCTTTGGTTGAGAAAGTCGAAAATGGTTTTGATGGTCATGACCGACTGTGATGGTTCAATACTGACAGACACAGTGGGCATACCTGTCAGCGGATCGGCACTGAAAACGGGACGCCAGGAACCGAAGAATTCCAACAAGCGCTTGAACGTTTTTTGCTGATAGGAAAGTGCATTTTGTGCGATAGCTGTACCAAACAGTTGCACAAAATCATGTTGGTTCTTGGTGGGAAAGATGTCGATATAGATGCAAATGGCATTCTTGTCAGCTTCTTTGATGCGATAGAACGCATTTTGAATCAGCCCCGTTTTGCCCATTCTGCGTGGTGAAATAAGCGTAGTATTGCGCCCATTTTGCAAATTTGCTATCAGCTCTTCTGTCTCTTCCAGACGGTCGCAGAAGTATCTCGGATCTACATAACCTTGATAAATAAAGGGGTTTCTGATATTTGAGTCACTTTTCCTTGCCATAATAGTATTGCTTTTTATATCGTGTAAATCCCGTGACGTACTTTCCGTGACGTAACTTACACGATGCAAAGCTATGAATAATAATTGATTCCTCCTAATGTTTACGCATCTTTTTTGCTGAATTAAGCTGAGAAGTATGGTCGTAGCTATAGTATACGCCCCAAAGTTTCTTACCATCGACCATGCGGGCTACTTTGCCGTTCCTCCGTTGTCCCTCCGTTGTTCCTCCGTTGTGACTCCGCTTTTTTGTATTTCTCAGAAACAATTACGATATTTGTAGCAACAAATCTGAATGCTATGAGAAAGAAGTTATTATCTTTGGGCCTGACGGCCCTGCTGTGCCTGCCGATGATGGCACAGAACAATGCGAATGACAATGAGTTTTGGGGAAGTGCTGATTCCTACTTGCTGAGACAGACGGCACGTACCTTGGATTTGGTGGACCGGGCTCTGCAGGAGTATCCGCCTGTGACGGGCAATGGAACAGCCCGAAGACTGGCACTTTACAATGTGGATGCTATACTGCATAATACCACCTTCGACAAGAGTGAGCAGTTGATGAACTATGTGAAGATGCGTATGCAGCAGGTGATAGATGGTCTCAAGGCACCGTTGGAGGCAGAAATGAGCATCTATAAGCTCTATAATCATGGCTTTATTGTGCGTACGAAGAGTGCCACTGTGGCCTACGACATGGTGATGGGCAGCACCTACCAGTTGATTCCTGATGAGCTGATGGCGCAGTTGGTGGACCTGTGCGACATTATGTTCCTCAGCCATAAGCATCGGGATCATGTGGATCCAGGGGTGGTGAAGATGTTCACAGACAGGGGAAAACAGGTGGTAGGCCCGGCTGAGGCTTTGCCCAATAATAAGGAAATGACCCATTTCCGTGAGGAGAAAATAGCAGACCTGAGCATCCAGTTGCCCAAGGGAAAGCTGAGCATCAAGGTGTTGCCTGGACATCAGGATGAATTGCAGAACAATATCTATGTGATCACCACGCCAGAAGGGCTGACTTATGCCCAGACTGGTGATCAGTATCTGGAAGAAGACATCCCTTGGATAGCCAATGTGAAGAATGAGATTCCCAAAGTGGATGTGCTGCTCATCAACTGCTGGGCGATGGAACTGAAGACTCATGTGGATGGATTCAGTCCTAAGTTGGTCATCACGGGCCATGAGAATGAGATGGGGCATGGCATTGACCATCGAGAGGCCTACTGGATGAGCTACCTGAAACTGGACGAACTGGGGTATCCCTATTCGCTCATGACATGGGGAGAGTGCTATAATTATAATAAGGTGAAATAATTTTATCAATAGAGTGTAGTTTTATTTTGGGCACCTGCGTCTAATGTACAGAAAAACGAAACAAAAAGATGGATGCATTAGAACAAAAATTCGCACAGATGGTCAGAGAACACAAGACTACGATATACACCGTATGCTACATGTTCTCTAAGGAAGAGGATGAGGTGAACGACCTCTTCCAAGAGGTACTCATCAACCTGTGGAAAGGCTATGAGGGCTTTCAGGGCAAGAGTGACGTGAAGACGTGGATCTACCGCGTGAGCCTGAATACCTGTATCTCACAGGACAGGAAAAAGAAAAGTCGCAAGAAGGCTGAGATGGGCATGAATGCAGGCCTGCTGGGTGAGGGAGGTGAAAGCTCAAAGCAAATCCGGATGCTGCATGAGCGCATCAACCGCCTGGAGATATTCGATCGCGCCATCATCCTATTGTGGCTGGAGAACCAGAGCTATGAAGAGATAGCTGCCATCGTGGGAATCTCCGTGAAGAATGTATCCGTCCGTCTGCTTCGCATCAAGAAAAAGTTGATGGAAATGTCTAACGATTAAAATTGCACTACTATGGAAGAGAATATGGAATTGCAGGAAATGCGCGAGCAACTGGAACTGCTCAAGGCACAGGTGGCTAAGCAGCAATTGGTGAACGATCTCAACGTGAAGAAGATGGCTAAGAACAAAGTCTCTGGACTGAAAAGTAAGTTCTGGCTGAAAATAGCTATCACTGTATTTGGCTTGCTATATTGCCCCTGGGCTTTTGGGGAGATTATGAATGCAAGTGTCTGGTTCATGGGGGTGACAGAGCTGTTCCTCTTAGTATGTTTAGTGGCAGAAATCTATTCGCACTGGGACTTGTGGAGCGAGAACCTTAATTTCAATATGGCCGACTATGCACGCAGGATGTTGCGCATCAAGAAGATGAATGCCTTTTGGTTTAAGTGGGGAATGATTTTTATCTTCCCGTGGTTTGCCTGGTTCGTGTGGGAAGCTTACAAGAACAGTGAGTTTGAGTTCCAATGGATAGGACTATTGGTAGGTGGTATCATCGGTGGCATCATAGGCTTTGGCATAGGCTATAGGATATATAGGAAAGAGCAATCCGCCCTGCAGGAACTGGCAGATAGCTTGGAGGAGTTATCACAAGAGTGATAGCAGATATCTCTTACAGAGAAGGAACAGACGTAAACTTTTATGTCTGCTTTTTCTTTACAAAAATTGGAATTATCGGAAGAATATCCTAATTTTGACCGAAATTGGTGAAGAATGGGATTGCTATGATAAAAAGACTAAGGTATATCTGCTTGATAGTGAGCCTGCTCCTGCTGGGGCAGACCAGCCTTTATGCGCAGCTGTTCTTATCGCAGCGCGACAGGGACATAGAAGCCAGCCTGAATTACAATGAGGGCGTCTATATCCTATCCAACTATTCAGACAACTCCATGCCAACCAAGGAGACACTTTCGCTGGAAGAACTGCTTGATCACAATGTGGAGGCCTTCTACTTCTATCTACGCAAAGATACCGTCAGCAACACGATGCTCCTTAGAAACCCTGATGGCGGATTTACACCATTTTCCGAAGCATTGGTTACTATCAAGAAGTTCTTGATGGAGAATCCAAAGCGTCTGGTGACGTTGTTCTTGGATTATCTGGTGGAGACAGACATGGTGCGAGTCTTCAGTGAAATAGGCTTGATGGACAATGTGTGTGAGTATGACAGCAGGACGGGATGGCCTACCATGAAGAATATGATAGAATCTGACCGTCGATTGGTGGTCTTTGAGGTACAACGTCATCTGAACAGTCCTTCGTGGATGAACAATACGGCCGATCATGTGGAGCATGCAGAGACAGAATGGAATATAGGTACTTCTGCTGTTGAGACATTCGATGAGCGTCTTAAGAAAAGCCTCTCCCTCTATTCGGGCCTGAAGAACTTAGAGAACACCCGTGCTGAGGAAGAAATCTATGATATGGCGCGCTATTCACCTTATATTATAGAGGGGTATCGCAGAGCATGGATCAGAGATGGCATAATGCCCAACTTCGTCTTGGTGAATCGCTATTATAACTGGATTGCCAGTTCTGCCACCACGTTTAGGAATTTCAATATCGTGTCAGGCATAGTGACCTATAATGGCGAACTGCTGAACTATGTGAATTGGGAGGGCTATTCTAATTCCACGCCAGGGAAATTTTCTTTCCCCCTGGAGCTCAATGGCGATATGGAGCTTTTCCCTGTAAGTCCTGGATATACAATCTCACCAGAGCGTGTCAAGATAGAGGATAATGGCAGTCGACGCATCTTCGTGAGCGAACTAAAGGCAAAGCCTCTGCCTATAAGCCATAATCTGGAGCTCAACTTGCCACTGAACGGCTCTGCTAAAGATGAATCCAGGAACAAGTATACTACCTTGTCACGTGGCGTGGAATTTGGCCTTGACCCCATACGTGGTGAAGTGGCTTCTTTTGAGAACTCTATGCGCATAGACCTGCCTACCTCATCGGAAATCAAGATGAGAGATCATGACTTTACGGTGGGTGTTTGGCTGAAAATCCCCAGATATCTGGAGGGTAAAGAGGATTACTGTGTGCTTGGCTCTAAGAATAATGCCTACCAGCAGGGTTTGCATTTCTTGATAAGAAACCATAAGCCTTATATGGGCTTCTTCAACAATGACCTTCATGGGAATACGGAGATTGAGGCAGGGAAGTGGTATCATGTGGTTTGGAGGTACAACAAAAACAATGGGGAGCAGGCCATCTTCGTGGATGGAAAACTGGATGCCATAGCTTATGAACGTCCTGCCTATCTGGGGAACGACAGCCTGTATGTGGGTTATGTAGACTTTAATCAAACGGCTAACTTTGAAGGAAACCTTAGTGCATTCAATGTGTGGTCCAGAGTGCTGAGCGATAAGGAAATCATGGCATTGAGCAGTCAGATGGTGGATTTGAATGCCAATCCGATGGAGAACCTGAATACTTGGCTTTTAGTAAGTTCGGTATTACTGGTGATAGCTTTGGGCGTGACAGCCTATCTATTCCGTAGGCACTGGAAGCGGACACATGAGAAATCGCAGTTGGTGTTTACTGGCAAGGGGTTGAACAAACCAGAAGAGCCCGTAGAACAGCAGAGGAATATCGTCCGTCTGTTCGGAGAGTTCACTGTTATCGATCGTAATGGAGAGAACATCACAGCCCTCTTCACCCCCAAAATAAAGCAGATCTTCCTGTTGATACTGCTCTATTCTTCACGCGGAGGACAGGGGATCTCTGGCAATGACTTGGCAGACTATATCTGGGGAGATACGGAAGGGAAGAAGATCAAGAGCTTGCGCAGTGTGTCTATCCTCAAGCTCCGTAAGATCTTGGAGCGTCTGGATAAGATGGAAGTGCTCTTCAATGCCAATCACTACACCATGCAGGTGCAGCCACCATTGACTTGTGATTACTTGATGTATCTCGACATGCTGCGTGAGAAGCGGGTGAACACAAAGAAAGACTTCGAGCAGGTGTATCGTATCATCAGCAGGGGAGAGATCTTTGAAGGCGAATCATTCAACTGGATGGACGACTATAAGAGCTATGTATGCAACAGCTCTGTGGATGTGATGTCACGCTTCATAGGTAGTTATTCCATCAAGGATGAGTCTGATGCTGTGATACAGATAGCCGAGCAAATCTTGGTGAACGATCCTACCAACGAAGAGGCACTGAGCTATAAAGTCAGGGCACTCATCGCTCACAATAACTTCAAGCAGGCACGCTATGCCTATGATAGATTCTGCAACGAGTTTAAGGCTATGTATGGTGAGTCTTTTGGACTTTCTTTCGAACAGATCTCCAGTGAAACGGGCTTGAAAGACCTTATTTAGCCCAAAGGCAAGGACAAATTTTTCAGATAAAGGTAAAATTTTTTCAACTTTTTTTATTTTTCTTATTGTGCTCATAATCAATATGATAGCTTTCGGCTCTTAGGCAAATTAGCCTAAAGTTAGTCCTTGCTTTACTCCTTATTTATAAGGTGTTAGTTGTGAATTTAAAAAAAATGATTATATTTGTAGTGCCTAAAGTGGGCAAACTAAATCGTTTTAGATTATAGCTTAACATATTAATTAACTATTAGTAATTTTAATTTATGGAACGTAGAAATTTCCTGAAGACAATGGGCGCTGCTGCAGCGTTCACCATTGTTCCGCGTCACGTCCTGGGTAATGGTTTCATGGCCCCAAGTGACACAGTTAACCTGGCAGCTATCGGTGTAGGTAGTCAGGGTGGTGGTGATATCCAGAATATTGCTACTCCTGATGTGCCTATCGACAGAAAGAACCAGACCCGTTCAGTGGGATTTGGTTTCTCTCGCTATGCCGGTCTCACTCGTCGTGTAGAAAGACGTGCTTCTGATAACCTGATGCAGATGGGTGATGCAGGCCGTCGTGAATTCCACTACGCCAACATCTATGCCATCGCTGATGTTGACTGGGGCTATGCCGGTCATATCTTGGCTGGTTATCCAAATGCAAAGAAGTATTATGACTGGCGTGAGATGCTGGAGAAGGATCGCAATAGCATTGATGCAGTGCTGATTGCTACTCCAGACCACAACCACGCTCTTATTGCCTCACATTTCATGAAGGCTGGCAAGGCTGTGTTCGTAGAAAAGCCTATGGCAAAGACCATTCACGAGTGCCGCTATTTGGCTCAGTTGGCCAAGGAGACTGGCGTGGTGACCCAGATGGGTAACCAAGGTCACAACATCGAGGGTACTTATCAGACCCAAGAGTGGATCAAGGCTGGTTTGATTGGTGATGTGACAGAAGTACACATGTGGTCTAATCGTCCCGCATGGCCTCAGGGTTATCTGACACGTCCTGCTGAGGAGCCTATCCCAGAAGATTTCAACTACGATGTATGGCTCGGCCCGGCTCCTAAGAAGCCATTTGCACTTGGGTTCACACACTTCAACTGGCGTGGTCTTTGGGACTATGGTACAGGTGCTATGGGTGATATGGGTGCTCACACCTTCGATGCTCCTATCCTGGCTCTTGACCTGGGTATGCCTACCAAGATTCAGGCAACTACTTCTCCTTATAACAGTGAATATCTCCCACTCTGCGAGCAGGTTGAGTATTACTTCCCAGCTCGTGGTAAGATGCCTGCTGTGAAGGTGACTTGGAGCGATGGCGGTATCAAGCCATTCCGTCCTAACGAACTTGAAGAGGACCGCGCACTGCGTGAGTGCTTGTATGTAGGTACGAAGGGTATGATTATGCATGGTACTCATGGTGCTTCTCCAGAGCTTATCCCATTGAAGAAGAACTTCAAGGAGCCTAAGAAGACCTTGGCACGTCCTGACAACATCTATGTAGACTTCATCAACGCTATCAAGGAAGGTCGCAAGGCTAAGAACGACTTCGAGATCTCTTCTAAGCTGACCGAAATCATGTTGCTGACCAACATCGCTGTGCTGTCACAGCAGATGAACACTACGCTGGAGTATGATGCTGAGAAGATGCAGATTACCAATTTGCCAGAGGCTAACCAGTTCTTCAAGAGTGAATACCGTGAAGGTTGGAGCTTGGCATAATAGTATTAACCATTTAAAAGATAAAAATAATATGGAAAAGAATATAACACGCAGAAGCTTCCTAAAAGCTACGGGTGCAGCTGCTGCATTTACCATTGTCCCTCGTAAGGTGTTGGGTATGGGCTATATGGCTCCGAGCGACACTGTGAACTTGGCTGCTATTGGTGTTGGTAATCAGGGTGGTGGCGATATCCAGAACATAGCTACCCCAGACGTGCCTATCTCAAGAAGTGCAGGTCTGCCAGGTATGGCCATGGAACCATATGCCGGTCTGGCTCCACAGCGTCAGGAGCGTCGCGCTTCTGATAATCCTATCCAGATGGGTGATGCTGGTCGTCGTGAGTTCCATCATGCCAACATCTATGCTATCTGTGATGTGGACTGGAGCTATGCTGCCCGTATCATGAATGGCTATCCTAAGGCTAAGAGATATCATGACTGGCGCGAGATGCTGGAGAAGGATCGCAATAACATTGACGCAGTGCTGATTGCTACTCCTGACCATAACCATGCCATCATCGCTTCTCACTTCATGCGTGCCGGAAAGGCCGTATTCGTAGAGAAGCCAATGGCAAAGACTATCTATGAGTGCCGTTATTTGGCCAATTTGGCTAAAGAGACTGGCGTGGTGACTCAGATGGGTAACCAGGGCCACAACGTAGAAGGTACTTTCCAAACTATTGAGTGGATTCAGAGCGGTTTGATTGGTGATGTAACCGAGGTTCACATGTGGTCTAACCGTCCAATGTGGAAGCAGGGTTACTTCGACCGTCCTGCCGAGGAGACGATTCCTGAAGGATTCGATTATGACACATGGCTCGGCCCGGCTCCACAGAAGCCTTATGCTGCTGCTACTACTCACTTCGCATGGCGTGGTCTTTGGGACTATGGAACAGGTGCTATGGGTGACATGGGTGCTCATACTTTCGATGCTCCTATCCTGGCTCTCAAGTTGGGTATGCCGACTAAGATTCAGGCAACTACCACTCCGTTCAACACCGAGTATCTGCCTCAGTGCGAATATGTAGAGTATCAGTTTGCTAATCCAGATCCTAAGAAGAAGACTCCTATCAAGGTGACTTGGAGTGATGGTGGTATCAAACCATTCCGTCCTGCTGAATTGGAAGCTAATCGTCAGTTGCGTGAGTGCTTGTACATCGGTACAAAGGGCATGATCATGCATGGTACTCACGGTGCTTCTCCTGAGCTCGTTCCTGCCGATCCTAACTTCGTGGCTCCTGCCAAGACTTTGGAGCGTCCTGACAGCATTTATGTAGACTTCATCAATGCTATCAAGGAAGGTCGCAAGGCAAAGAATGACTTCGAAGTTTCTTCTAAACTGACAGAAATTATGTTGCTGACCAACATCGCAGTGATGTCACAGCAGATTAATACTACTCTGGAATATGATGCAGCCAACATGAAGATTACGAACCTCCCAGAGGCTAATGATCTCTTCAAGTACGAATATCGTTCTGGTTGGAGTCTTGCATAATGCTCAAATGATTTATCAACTATTTATAAAAAGAAAATGGATAATTCAAGACGTAGATTTTTGGGATTGTCAGCTGCTGCATTGGCAGGTGTATCTTTGATCCCTTCACTGAGTTCTTGCGGTGATACCCAGACTGCTCCTGCAGCTGCTCCATCCGACGGAAAGCCCAACTCAAACTTCGCTGGTGTGAAGCTGGGTACTATCACTTACAGTTGGCGTTCCATGCCAATGAATCTGGATAATTTGATTAAGTATTGCCGTGAGTCAAACATTAGCTATCTGGAGTTGATGGGTAGCGACCTTGAGGCATGCCTCGGTGCTCCTGAGAATCCAACCATGCGCATTATGCAGGCTGCCATGGCAGCTCAGGCACAGCAGCAACGTCCTGCTGGTGGCGCTCCTGGTGGCGCTCCTGGTGGTGCTCCTGGTGGTGGTGCTCCTGGTGGTGGCGGTTTCCGTCGTCCTTCTTTCACTCCTGAGCAGCAAGCTGAGATAGATAAGTACAATCAAGACATGGCCAATTTCCGTAACAATATGGACTATGGCAAGGTTGAGGATGTGCGTAAGCGTCTCGAAAGCGAGGGCATCTATTGCCCAATCGTGAAGACAGAGCCTTCTCGTCAGACTACTGAAGAGGGTATGGACTATGCCTTCAAGATGGCTAAGGCCATGGGTGCTATAGGTGTTTCTGACGAAATGTCTATGGACGCTGCACAGAAGGTGGCTCCATTTGCTGAGAAGCATGACATGTACTATGTGCTCCACAACCACATGCAGTATGCTACTGATGAGTGGAGTGCTGGTCCTGATCCTGTATTGGCTGTTTCTCCGAAGATTATGCTGAACTTCGACTCTGGCCACTACTTCGGCTCAACTGGCAAGCATCCTGTAGACTTCATCAAGAAGTATAAGGATCGCATCATCCACCTGCATGTGAAGGACAAGACAGGTCCTAATGCAGAAGAGCCTAATGCTAACCAAGTTTGGGGTCAGGGACAGACTCCGTTGGAGGATCTCTTCACTTATCTGCGTGATGAGAAGGTAGACATCTATCCAATGATTGAGTTGGAGTACAACGTGAAAGCTTGGTCAGACGCAGTGAAGGAAGTTGCTACTTGCGTGAAGTATGCTCGTCAGATCTTGATGTAATTACTATCCTGCTTATAATAGAAGAGCCACCTCGAAAGGTGGCTCTTTTCATTTTATTTCAATTTCATTCAGTTTTTACACTGGGTAATTGGTGTAGAGGTAGCGCTTGATGCTCTTCTTTGGGGTCTTCTCAAACTCCTCTGGCATCTGCTTGATGGCGAAGAGACGGGCGTAAGAAGGAACGATCTGGTTGAGCGTCTGCTTGTTCTCTTCCATCTTCTGTACTAGTTCTGATGGGGAGACGTGTGCTTTCTTAAGCTCGTCTGGATCTGTATAAACCAGGCCATAGAGACGCTCATCTTTCTGAATCACCACACATTCTGTCACGAATGGCAGGGAAGCCAACTTGTCTTCTATCTCTTCTGGATAGATATTTTGTCCATTGGTGCCCAGCAGCATGTTCTTAGAGCGTCCCTTGATAAAGACGTTTTTCTCTGCATCCATCACGCCAAGGTCGCCCGTATGATACCAGCCATCTTTCAATGTCTGTGCAGTGGCTTCTTCGTTCTTGTAGTACCCCAGCATCACGTTCATGCCTCGTGCCAAGATTTCGCCAGGCACATGCTGAGGATCACGACTGTCGATGCGTATCTCCATGCGAGGCACAGGCCTTCCGCATGAACCCTGCTTGAAATTATCCCATGGAGCATAGCACAAGATAGGGGCGCACTCCGTGGCTCCATATCCCACTGTATAGTTGAATCCGATGCCCTTGAGGAAGATTTCTATGTCTTGGTTCATCGCTGCACCACCGATCACTACTTGGTAGAGATTATCGCCAAATGATTGCTGCATCTTCCGACGGATAGTTGTCTTTACTCGATCACGCAGCAGTGGTGTCATCAACGCTAAGCGCATGGCAGGTGCCTTGATCTTTGGGAAGATGGCTTTGCGCACTATCTTCTCGATAATCATAGGAACAGCCACGATGACACGCGGACGCAATTCTGCAAAGGCTTTCATCAATACTGAAGGCGATGGGGTCTTGCCTAGGAAGAATACATGGGCACCTCTGGTGAACTCATAGAGGAATTCGAAGGCCAATCCGTACATGTGGGCTGTAGGCAGGATGGAAATAATGTTGTCTCCTGGACGTACGGCTTCGTCGAAGTATTGATGCACAAAGTCGATGTTGCTCCACAAGGCACGATAAGGAATCATTACACCCTTGGAATTGGAGGTGGTGCCGCTGGTATAGTTCAGCACAGCCAGCTCTTCAGGTTGGTCTTGATGATAATGGATGTCGCGTGCGCGGAAGTACATTGGGAAACGTTCCCCAAACAGACGGTTAAGATTGGCTCGTGCATATTGCACTTGCTCTGTGCGTCCTACGAGCAGCGAATACTCATCGTTGGAGTTGGAGAAGATACCCTCCAAACCAGGCATCTTAGATGGGTCGAGCTTAGGCCAAACCTGATCGCCCACAAAGAGGAGCTTTGCTTCAGAATGGTTCACCAAATCGTGAATCTGCTCTGGATGAAACTCGTGCAGGATAGGCACTGCCACTGCCCCGTATGTCAAGGTTGCCAGAAAGGCAATGCCCCAACGCACCGAATTACGTCCGCAGATGGCCACCTTGTCACCTTTCTGAACGCCAGAGGCTTCCAGCAGGATGTGCACTTTCTCGATGATGCGAGCTACGTCTTTGTACTTATAAGTATGGGTGCCATAATCGGTCATTGAATCCAGGTCCCAATACTCCTTGATGCTTTTTTCTATATATTCGTTGAAACTTGGGCAATCCATAGTTTTTTCGTTCATAGTATTAAGTTAGTAATGTATTGCACAAAATGTCTTAATGTGTGCAGATGATTTTGCGACTGCAAATCTAACAAGATTTTGGCACACTTGCAAATTTCTTGTGCATATTCATGCAAACTTTTCTCGTAACATATTTAGATGCTCACCGTGCTGAGCAAAAATGCTCACAACGGTGGTGGGCTGGGCATAAATGTTCACAACGGTGAAAAAAGAAAAAGGCACCAGTGACTGATGCCTTTTATCAAGTCGGGGTGACTGGATTCGAACCAGCGACCCCACGCCCCCCAGACGTATACTCTAACCGGGCTGAGCTACACCCCGAATTGCGAATGCAAAGGTATTGTTCTTTTTCAATATTTGCAAATAAAATGTGCTTTTTTCATAGGCCCATGCATTCGCGATAGAAGTCGAAGACTTCGTAGATGGTTTCCTGATCGGCCGTCTGATCCAGTTGGATGTCGCCTATATTATTTAATAAGGTGAAGTTGATGATGCCCGAGGTGTTCTTCTTATCGTGCTTCATGAGCTCATAGAGGTCTGGATACTCCTTGCAGGTGAAGTAGAAGGCTCCGTAGTTCTCCTTGACGAATTGTCCTACTTGGCGCATCACTTCCTTAGGAAAATCCAGTTTGATGATGGAGAGGTAAAGTTCGCAGATCAATCCCCATGCCACTGCATAGCCGTGAAGTACAGGCTCTTGGCGCTTCAAAGCCCAAGACTCGAACGCATGCCCGAAGGTGTGTCCTAAGTTAAGTGCCTTGCGGATGCCCTGCTCCTTAGGGTCTATCTCTACGATGTGTTCTTTCACTTCGACAGACTTCCGCACCATGTCTTTCAGCTTTGCATAGTCGATGTCATCAGTGTCGAAAGTCAATAGTTCGTATAGCGTATCTGGCTGACTGATAAGTCCGTGCTTCAGCATCTCCGCATAGCCAGAGAAGAAGTTGGCTGCATCCAGTGTGCGCAGGAATTCCGTTTCAAGCAGCACCGCTTCAGCAGGAGCGAAGGCACCGATCTCATTCTTCAGGCCATTGAAGTTGATGCCCGTCTTGCCTCCTACGGCTGCATCGACCATCGAAAGCAGTGTGGTGGGTATATTAATATAAGGTATGCCCCGCTTGAAGGTGGAAGCCGCAAAGCCGCCTAAGTCGGTCACCATGCCACCTCCCAGGTTTACCATCAGCGAATGCCGGCTGGCTCCGTGCGTGCTCAGCTCCATCCATACATGTGCCAATGTGTCCAGTTCCTTATGCACATCCCCAGTCCCAATGATGACCTCATGAGCCTCCTTCATGCAGGGGAAGTCGGCGATAAGGGGTTGGCAAAGACGGTGAGTGGTTTCGTCTGTCAATAAGAAGAGTCTGTCAAAACGCAGCTCTTGGAGCATTTCCGAGAAGTCCTCCTTTAAGTCTTGGCAGATAATAACATTTTGTTTGGTCATAATTTGAATCTTTTTTCTGATGCAAAAATAGGAATTACATTGTAAATATGTAACTTTGTAGCCAAAGAATTAAGTTATGAAAGCATTATTACCTGTTTATTGTCGTCCTTTGGGCTATCTGATGATAGCCTTAGGCATGTTTATGCCCATCTCCATGGCTCTGATGGGAAAAGTAACGGATTTCAATCTGGTGTTCTACAAAGAGTGTTCAAGGTTGTTCATGGTCATGGGGTGCCTCATGATTATCTTCGCCTTCAGCAAGGAGGAGAACAGAGAGATTGAGGAAGGGCGCAACCGTGCCGTGCGCAATGCCATGTTTATCACCGTGCTTATCCTGTTTTTCAATATGGTATATAGGGTGTATACCAGAGACCTGACTTCTGCAGATTCGTCTACCTTCTTGATTTTCCTCATTGCCAACGTGCTCTGCGTGGAGTATGAGATTAACAGGGTAAAGATAAGGAATCTTTTCAAACGTTGATAAAAATTGATAATTTTTTATCATGTTATTAAACCTTTTGTCTTTTTCTCTGTCAAACTGAGAAAATGACAATTATTTGGTATGGAAAAGTTAAAGATTAGTAGAGTTTGTGTAAGAAGAGTGTTGCAGTTGGTAGTGCTTTTGGTGTTGGCACTTACCGCACAGGCACAAAATCGGAACATCACTGTAGCTGGACAAGTTTTGGACTCAGACTCAAAGGAGCCTGTGGTGCAAGCCAATGTCCGTCTGCTCAGTTTACCCGACAGTACATATATCGCAGGGGCGGCATCTACCAGTAACGGCTACTTTGTCTTACCAAAAGCTGCCATCGGTAATTATGTCTTAAAGGTTACCTATATAGGCTATAAGACCAAGGTGACCCCTTTAAGGCTTACAGCTGATTCTGCTGAGGAAATCAATATCGGTCAGATAGTATTGGAACCAGACAGTAAGCTTCTGTCTGAGGCTGTGGTGACTGCAGAGGTAGCCAAGGTGCAAGCCATCGAGGATACCTTGGTGTATAACGCTGCTGCCTATAGGGTATCAGAAGGTGCCATGCTTGAAGAACTGGTGAAGAAAATGCCGGGCGCAGAAGTGGATTCAGAAGGAAATGTGAAAATAAACGGAAAAGAAGTAAAGAAAATCATGGTCAATGGTAAGGAATTCTTCGGAGGTGACGTCGCTACTGGCTTGAAGAACCTGCCTGTGGACATGGTGGAGAATGTGAAGACTTATGACCGTCAGTCGGACATGGCACGTGTGACGGGTATCGAAGACGGTGAGGAGGAAACTGTGCTTGACCTCACCGTGAAGAAAGGCATGAATCAAGGATGGTTTGGCAACATCGATCTTGGCGCAGGCAATCACAAACGCTATACTGGTCGTGCCATGGTCAACAGATTTTATGATAACACCCAGGTTTCTTTCATCAGTTCTGCCAACAACGTGAACGACCGTGGTTTCGGTGGAGGCGGTGGCTTTGGAGGCGGAGGTTTTGGCCGTCAGAACCAAGGCCTCACAGCTACGAAGACCTTGGGCGTGAGCTTCGCCACAGAAACCAGTAAGTTGGAACTTGGTGGTAGTGCGCGTTATAACTATCGTGACAATGATGCCATCACCATCGGACAGACGGAAAACATCTTAAGCTCAGGAAGTTCGTTCCAGAATTCCAACTCCCTCTCTGGAAACAACAATAAGTCGTTCAATGCTGATTTCCGCTTGGAATGGAAACCCAACGACCTTACCAATATCCAACTTCGTCCTAATTTCTCTGTTGGTAAGACGGGTTCTTATTCCAACAGCCAGCAAGGTACGTTCAAGTCGGATCCTTTCGAGGTAGTGGACAATCCTAACGACTATCTGGACTTCAATACATTAGTGGACGATCCTCTGCGCAGCATCCGCATCAATGCTGCCAATAACGGTAGCTTGAGTAAGGGCAATAGCTTATCTACCAATACGACCTTGCAGATAAACAGAAGACTGAACGACTCTGGACGTAACATCACCTTCCGTGGCAGATTCCAATACGGTGACAATGACAGTGACCAGTTCACTGAGAACCTGACACGCTATTATCAGTTGCTGAATGCACAAGGTCAGGACTCTACACTCGTGCGAAATCAGTATATCAGTTCTCCGAATAAAACTACGAGCCTGATGGGACAGCTCACCTATAGCGAACCTATTGCCAATCAGGTCTATTTGCAGTTCAGCTATCAGCTCACTTATGGATACCGTGACAATGACCGCAGTACCTACGATTTGGCACAGTTCCCTTGGAGCCTTGGTGAATCGTTGCCAAGCAACTACCAGACAGCCGTCGTAGATAGCTTGGGTAAGTATGCCGAATATCGCTACTACAATCATGATGCCATGGTGGCCTTGCGTGTTGTACGGAGCTCATATCAGTTCACGGCAGGTATGTCTTTCCAACCTCAGCACACCAACTTGTCGTATAAGCGAGGTGAATATATGATAGATACGGTGCGCAACGTGTTTAACTTTGCCCCGAATGTTGACCTGCGTCTGCGTTTCTCAAAGGTTAGTCAGCTGCGTTTCACCTATCGTGGAAACAATTCACAGCCCAGTATGGAGAACCTGTTGCCTATTGTAGACAACTCGAACCCGATGAATATCCAAGTGGGTAATCCTGGCTTGAAACCTTCGTTCTCGCACAACATTCAGGCGTTCTTCAATACCTTCGATGCCGAGCATCAGCGCAGCATCGTGGTGAATGCCAACTTTAATGCTACGCAGAACAGCATCAGTAACAGTAGGACCTATAATGAAGAAACCGGTGGATGGATTACGACACCGAAGAATATCAATGGAAACTGGAGTGCCATGGGTATGTTTGGCTTCAATACGGCACTGAAGAACCCGAAATTCACTGTCAGTTCCTTCTCTAATGTGAACTATGCAAACAGCGTAGCTTATCTCACGGATAATATCACCAAGATAGAGGACAAAAACCATACCACCAACCTGACCCTGAGCGAACGTTTAAACGGTGCTTATCGTAACAGCTGGTTTGAATTTGGCATCAATGGTAATATCAACTACTCTATGGAGCGCAACAAGCTGAATGAATCGCTGAATCAGGATCCTTATACATACTCCTATGGTGCAAACCTCTCTCTGACATTCCCTTGGAGCATGACGTTATCGACAGACATTAATAATCAGAGTCGTCGTGGATATACCGACAAGAGCATGAACCGTGATGAGCTGATTTGGAATGCGCAGATAGCACAGCCTTTGCTGAGAGGATCTGCTTCTCTGAGTTTCGAGATGTATGATATCTTGCATAAGCAAAGTAACATCTCACGAACCTTCAATGCTTCGATGCGTTCAGTGAGCAGCTACAATGCCATTAACAGCTACTTCCTGGTACACTTCCTCTATCGCCTGAACATCTTTAAGGGACAACGTCCACAAGGTCGTAACAGAGGTGGTATGGGAGGCCCTGGTGGCGAAGGTCCGGGCGGTGGTGATGCTCCTGGAGGTGGTGGCGGCTTCCGTCCTGGAGGCGGTGGTGGCTTCCCTGGTGGTGGCGGCGGTGGCCGTCCTGGCGGACGTTAATCCCCTTACCAATTATAATTTGTCATAAATTCTTGGTAGATTTCGATAGTTTTCTCTATATTTGCTTTCTGCAACTATAGAGAAAACTTTTTTATGGCACTTTGGGTCATGGACATCTATCAGATCTTCTCCACCACATTGAGTACGTTCTATGTCTTGGCGATTGTCAGCATCATCATCTTGATGGTGCTGGAGAATCGTAATCCTGTGAAGACGGTGTCATGGATTCTGGTGCTTACTTTCTTGCCTGTGGTGGGACTGATTTTGTATCTCCTTTTTGGTCGTGATCAGCGTAGAGAACGGCGCATCAGCAAGAAGGGCTATAGCCGACTGCTGAGTAAGCCAAGGGCAGAGTTTCAGGCGCAAGAGGCTGTCATAGTTCCTACAGAGTACAAGCATCTGGTAAAGCTGTTCCAGAATGTAGATCAGTCGTTCCCCTTTGGAGGGAATCAGATAGAAACCTACATCGAAGGGCAGTCTATGCTCAATGCCTTGTTGGAAGAACTTAGGAAGGCTGAACATCACATCCACATGGAGTTTTATATCTTCAATGACGATGAGGTGGGGCATAAGGTGCTGCAAGTCCTAGAAGAGCGGGCAAGGGCAGGTGTGAAGGTACGTGTGATCTATGATGCAGTGGGGTGCTGGAATGTCTCATCCAAGTTCTTTGCACAGATGGAGAAGGCAGGCATTGAGGTGCGTGCGTTCTTAAAAGTATATTTCCCCATACTGACGGGCAGGGTCAACTATCGTAACCATCGGAAACTGACTGTCATTGACGGGAAGGTAGGATTTGTGGGAGGCATGAACCTGGCAGATCGCTATGTCAAAGGGGTGAGGTGGGGCATCTGGCGTGATACGCATCTGAAGATAGAAGGGAAAGCCGTGCATGGACTTCAGACCACCTTCTTGCTTGACTGGTATTATGTAGAGAAGGAATTGCTGACCTCGGATGAATACTTCCCCAAACTGCCAGATTTAGGAGAGTCTATCGCTCAGATAGTGACGGGAGAGCCAACTTCGCCATGGGCAGATATAGAGCATGGTTTGGTGAAAACCATCGTGGGTGCCAAGAAGTATTTCTATGTACAGACCCCTTATTTCCTGCCTACGGAGCCAATTTTGTTTGCCTTGCAGACGGCTGCCCTTGCTGGTGTGGATGTGCGCCTGATGATTCCGCAGAAGTCGGACACCATACTCCCGCACCTTGGCACCTTGTCCTACCTACGTGATGTCTTGCAGGCAGGGGTGAAAGTCTATCGCTATAAGAAAGGCTTTTTGCATTCCAAGTTGATGGTCTCTGATGATGCATTGGTCTCTGTAGGCTCCACAAACATGGATTTCCGCAGTTTCGAGCATAATTTTGAGGTGAATGCTTTCGTGTACGACAAGCAACTGGCTTCGGATATGAAGCGTGTGTTCATTCAAGATCAGGCAGACTCTGAGCAGGTGTTCTTGAAGGAGTGGAAGAAGCGCCCTTGGTGGGAAAGATTAATTGAAGGTACTGTCAGATTGATGGCACCATTACTATAAGGAGGAACAGATGAGCAAGTTGACTGTTATTTTGCTGGGTGTCATGTTGGGTTTGGTCGGTTGTTCCGAACCAGCAGTACCACGCCAGAAAGTGGTAGATGAAGGAGGGCTGGGTAAGTATCCAGCTATTGTCACTGAAGATGCCCATTTCAAAGGCTATACCATTTATCGGCCTGCTGATATGGTGACAGCTGCCAAAGAGAAACCCTTGCCTCTGGTGGTGTTTGGCAATGGGGGTTGCATGAATACCTCCGTGTATTTCGAGCGTTTACTGAATGAGATCGCTTCTTTTGGCTATGTGGTGGCGGCTGTGGGTCCTTATCATGAAACGCAAGAAGAGGCTGAGGCTGATGAGGAGGCTTCCGAGTGGACTGATTATAAGCTGCTGACGGAGGCGATAGATCTGATGGGGAAGGCTGTGAAGGATGAGAAGTCTGTTTTCTATAAGACGGTGGATATGAGCCGAGTTGCTGTGATGGGACAATCATGCGGTGGCTTGCAGGCTTTGGCTGTTTCTGGAGATCCTCGTGTGAAGACAACCGTCTGCCTGAATAGTGGAGTCATCACGCCAACGGCAGAGCAGCAGAATTTCAATCTAGTTGTAGATAAATCTATCCTCACCAAGCTTCATGCACCTATCTTATATTTAGTGGGTGGGAAGAAGGACATCGCCTATGAGAATGCGGTGGACGATTTCAACCGCATTGATCAGGTGTTTGCAGTTATTGCAACGGATGATTCCGGACACATGGGCACCTATGCGGAGGAGTTCGGAGGTACCTACGGACAGATAGCCCTTCGATGGTTGGAATGGATGCTGCATGATGAGGAGTGGGCACCTTCCGTCTTCATCGGAGAGGAGTGCATCTGCGCTTATCCTGGTTGGGATTCACAGTTTAAGAACAGGGAGAAGTTGACACTGCCATAGACTCGGCATTGGTTGAAGTGGGGGTGGGTGTCGAACTTATGATCCCTCCCATGCTCTAAGACGAAGATGCCGTTTTCCTTGAGGAGTTTCTTTTCGAAGATAAGGTCTGGAATGCTCTCCAGCTCTGGCAAGGCGTATGGAGGATCGGCAAAGATGAAGTCGAACTGCATGCTGCATCTTTGCAGGTACTTGAAAACGTCTGTATTCAGCACCAAGCTATTAGTTGTCTTGATCTCCCGCATCACCTTGTTGATGAACTGGTAGTGGTCTCGGTCTTTTTCGATGCTCACCACCTTGTCGCATCCTCTGGATAGCAGTTCCAAACTGATGCTTCCAGTACCAGCAAACAGGTCGAGTGCCGTGATATTGTCACTGAAGTCCATGAGGTTCGTCAGCACGTTGAAAAGGTTCTCCTTGGCAAAATCGGTTGTCGGGCGTGCCTTGAAAGTACGAGGAACGTCGAAATGCCTGCCTTTGTATATGCCGCTGATCACTCTCATGATACCAATGCCTTAAAGTCCAGATCCCCAGAATTCTCTACGCATCTCAGCTGCTTAATGTAGGTCTGAAACAGAGGCATCAACTCTGGATGCTCGTTTGTCAGACCTGTGAGATGGAGCTCATCTGCTTCCTGATCCAGATGCAGGTTTTTCCAGCATGACAGCACATAGTAGGCAATGTCTGTATCATGAAGGCTCAAGATGCTGTTGCAGAGCTGCAGTTGCCCTTTCTCGTAAGCCAGGAGTGTCGTAGCCGTCTTTCCTATATTCACGAAAAGCGTGCGTTTACTGCTTTTCTCTTCCTTAGCGTGATAGCGCACTAAGGTCGTGGCTTTGGCGTAGAACTTGGCATCTGGGTATTGCTCCGTGAGGAAGTCGTGCGTGCTCTCATCCATACCGAAGAGCATCACCATGTTTTCATCGGGCAGGATGTTGTAGCATACCACTTCATTCTCTGCTTGGCAGAAACTATGATAGAAAATCTCCTCCGTTTGCTCATCGTCGAAGAAAGCCAACGGCATCAGCAGATGGCGGGTAGCCTCCACGATGACGTTCACCTGCCCGAACGAATTGCTCAGCCACTCCGTCTGCTTGAATATCTTCTTGAGGTTGCCGCACTCAGAAAGCAGTAGGTCGATTTCACTTTCCCAGTTAGGAAAAAATTTTTTCTCAGTTGGGGAAGCGTTACAGAGTGAAAAACAAAATCCATCCGCTGTGAGGCGGATGGATAATGTATATTGTTCAGATTTCCTGAAATCGATATTCTCTAACATAGGGAATGTGGAAGGGAATTACTCCCAGTTACCTGCGTTATTGTTAGCAGTCTCCAGGTCACCGATCTTCAGACCTGCATATCTACCCAGCTGATCCTGCTCGTAGATCAGGTTGTTGATCTCTTGCTCATCCAGACCGTTCAGGTAGGTAGTGTAAGGAGCCTTAACTTCCAGCAGACAGAATGGAGCACCAGATCTTGCAATCTGAGTGATGGTATCCATCTGGAAGGTTGCGCCGTTGCCGAATGGGATGTACTTCAGAGAGTCTGCGTTGAAACCCTTGCCGAAGATGGTGTCAGCTACGGCAATCCAGTTGGTATCACGACGGAAGTTCTGAAGACCATTCTTTGCAATTTCGTCAGCCTTACCTCTCCTAATGATATCCATAGCCTTCTTCTCTGTCAAACCGCTCTCCAACTGAGCATCAGAAAGTTCACCCTGCTTGAAGATGAAAGGAATCTTTTCGGTCTTAACGAATTGAATCAGCGTATCGAAGTTGTCAGTGTACTGCTGATTGTGCAGGTTACGATACTGCTCCTGTGCTTTGCGGATGTCAATCAGACGAGTCTGAACAGCAGCATCACGGATACTTTTCTCATTCTGGAAGTTGATTGGGCCCATAATACTTGCATAGCAAATATATACCAGAGCGGCAATACAAAGGACTAAAATAGCATTAAATACTGTTTTCATGATAAATATGTTTTTTAATTATTATATTCGCACTGCAAAAATAAGGGAAATAATTTGAATATTTCTCTTTTATTACACTTTTTTATGCTTTTATTATGCTAAAAATGTATTTCAGACAACAAATTAAGGAAATTTTTCCTTATAAACCAACACTTGAGCAAGAAAAAACTTTAAATAGTTTGTCAGATTTCTATTTAGAGGCTCAGGAGAGGGGGGCTTTGGTCCTGAAGGGCTATGCCGGAACGGGTAAGACAACGCTGATGAGTGCCTTTGTGCAGACACTGGTCAAGCTGAAGCAGAAGGTGGTGCTCCTGGCTCCAACGGGCAGGGCAGCGAAGGTGTTCTCGCAGTATGCGGGCATGCCTGCTTATACCATTCACAAGAAGATCTATCGGGAGCAGTCGTTCTCTGGCGAAGGGGGCCACTTCACGCTGAACGACAATCTGCATAAGCACACCTTATTTATAATAGATGAGGCGTCAATGATAGCCAATGAGGGCTTGGCGGGTGCCACGTTTGGTACGGGTTGCTTGCTCGACGACCTGATAATGTATGTCTATGCGGGGGAGGGGTGCCGCCTTATCTTGATGGGTGATACGGCACAGCTGCCTCCTGTGGGCGAGGAAGGCAGTCCGGCACTCGATGTGGAGAACCTCCGTGGCTATGGCTTGCAGGTCAGGGAGGTAGAGCTCACGGAGGTAGTGCGTCAAGAGCAGGCATCGGGCATCCTCTGGAACGCCACACGTCTGCGCGAGGCCATCACGCAGGAGGCCTTTGAGGTGCTTCCTAAGTTCCGACTGTCTGGCTTCACGGATGTGAAGCGCATTCCAGGCGATGAACTGATCGATGCGCTGTCTGATTGCTACGACCGTGACGGCATGGATCAGACCATCGTCATCTGCCGTTCCAACAAGCGGGCCAATATCTATAATAACGGTATCAGAGGGCGCATCCTCTGGCGTGAGGAGGAGCTGGAGAGCGGTGACATGGTCATGGTGACGAAGAACAACTATTTCTGGGCGGAGAAAGAACAGTCGATGGACTTCATCGCCAATGGAGAAATGGCCAGAGTGATGCGCGTGAGGGGCGGACGTGAGCTTTATGGCTTTCGCTTCGTGGAGGTGACGCTGGCGTTCCCCGATTACGATGATCTGGAGGTGGATGCCAACTTGCTGCTGGATACTTTGCGGAGCGAGGTGCCTTCCTTGTCGAAAGCCGACAACGAGAAACTCTTCAATGCCGTGATGGAGGACTATGCCGATGTTTCCCTGAAGCGTGATCGCCTCAAGAAACTGAAGTCGGATCCTTACTTCAACGCCCTGCAGGTGAAGTATGCCTATGCCGTGACGTGCCACAAGGCGCAAGGCGGTCAGTGGAAGAACGTCTTCCTGGATCAAGCCTATATGGAGCCCGATTACCTCACACCCGATTATTTCCGTTGGCTCTATACAGCTGTCACTCGTGCCACTGGTACACTCTATCTGGTGAATTATCCCACAGAATAGGAATAATAAGTGAAGTGGGGGAAATCCCCCCACTTCTAATAATCAGAAAGCCATAGCGAAACCTTCATTTATTGCATCAATTAATTCTGGATAGTGCTCCATAATGTGCGGACCGCATTCAATGCGAGTCATGGCAGTGACAAGTTGCTTCCACAGATTGCGGTCAATGCACGGATGGCGCAGGTGTTCATCTGGAGATATATTTACCAGTTTACATACATAAGAGATGTAATGATTGGTGGCATTTTCAGAGGGCGGTGCCCATTTGCCGACGACTTGCTTCACTGTGCGCAGTCCATACTTCTCATAGTATGTCGCAAGTGTACGGAAAGCTGCCCGATAGCCTAACGCATGGCTGTAGAACTGCACAAAGTCTGGGTCGGTCTGCTCTGGTTTCATCCCCAGCCACTTGTTGGCTGGGTTGTGACGAATGTTCAGAGGGTTACGGTTACGCAAGCCACGAGGCATTGGAATCTGTTCGAAGTTCATTTTATCAGTTTTCATAATAGTTCTTGTTTTGATTATTAAATGGTGTTAACTAGTTCCAATAGCCTGGCCAGGTCTTGAAACTGAGCGCAAGTTAGGCATGATTCTATAGGGGCTGAAATAATTCAAACAGATTACAACGGCATTCTTCTAATCTCTAAATATTTCCAATGGATTCTAAAGGCTTCCAACGAAAAAGGCCGTCATACAGGGCACTTCCTGTATGACGGCCTTTCTGGCTGCAGCGCTTATTGCTACCTATTATCTGGCATTTTCAAGTGGCTTCAAGATTTCCACATACCTACTTATATAAGGTTCCACTCGCGCATACTGCTTATAGCTATCGAACGGAACATCCTTCGTAGGTTCTTTAGGATTAGACATACTTGAGAGTATCTTTTTGGCTTCAGGACATATTTCTTCTACCATACTGGCAAAATGTTTCCTACTGAGTTTTCTGTTAATGATGTTCAAGCCCTTGCAAACATACATCACTATATCCCACTCCCATTTTTCGCCGTCAGTATTGATGTAGATACATATTTTTTAATGATTATCCGCAACCAGCCGATAGGTTTCTATTGTAGATTCGATGCCC
>CALAEY010000125.1 GCA_937891085.1 uncultured Prevotellaceae bacterium
AAGCATTTCATAGGATTCAGCCCAATTTTTGGTCGGCTAATTGCGGATAATCATTAATTTTTTAATTTTTATAAATGCGTCGCATTTATAAACACTACTCTCTTGCTCTCCACGCTGATGAGCGTCTTCTGGCGCGAGAGCACATCATAGCCCACCATGCCATCGATGCCATCATCGTCCTCAATGCCCATCTGGCGGAGGTTGTGCAGCAGGAAGTCCATCGAGGTGAAAAGGCAGTCGCCTATCTCCATGCGATGCACCTGTATCTGCGTGACACGCACGGGGATGCGTGAGATGCCCGTGAGCTCCACGGCCCCAATGGGGCGGCTGTGATTGGCCAACTGGCGGCGATAGCTCTGCGAGAGCACGCTGCCTCCTGCCCCACAGTCTATGGCGAGCTGATAGACATCATCGCCTATCTTGGCTGGCACACACGGCACATGCTCCACCACACTGGCCGCCACTTGGTGCAACTGCTCTGGACGGAAGTGGGCTGCGAGGTAGGCATCGGTATCTGCGGTGCGGATGAAGGTGAGCGTGGAGTCTGCATAGTCGTAGAGCACATCGTAGCCCTGCAGCGTCCCTGCCCCTATCATGCCCAGCGTCTCCAGCCCGTCTTCACGCGCCATCTGCGTCATGTCTATGCTGACGTACTCCGCCCCCTGCTCCACGATGCCATGGAAGTTGAGCTCATGGGCAGGATAGGTGCTGCGCTCCACCAGAGGCACACCGCTCACATCGGTGATGCGGCTGTAGCCATCACGCCGACGCACGGCATGGAAATATTTGCGATTCACCATGGTACGCGGAGCCCCCGTATCGAAGATGAACCACCCACGCAGCGAATCAAGCTCTGCCTGCACAGCGATCATCTTGTTGGGCAGCAAGCGGAAGGGCACACGTATGGCAGCGGGAGCCTTGGCTTCTGGCAATGCCTCTGCCCTGCCCTGCTCTGCCTGCCCATGACTATAGGCACACTCTGCCAGCATCAAGGCCAGCAGACAGCTACACACTATGTTTCTGAATCGTCTAAGCATGCCATTCGTGAGTTTCATGGGGCAAAAGTAAGAAAATCTTGCAGAATATCGTTCAAACTATTGTTAAAATGGTAAAAACGTGTACTTTTGCACGAAGAAAACTAAAACTGATAAAGATATGAAACGAGGATTCATCCTGAGTCTGCTCATGACTCTCTGCTGCCTGGCCGCCTTGGCACAGGCCACCAAACCTATCATTGGTATCACCACTGGTTTCAGCAACAGCATGTACACGCTGCGCTACACCTATATAGAGTCTGTGAAGCAGGCTGGAGGCATTCCGCTGATCTTGCCCTTCGTGAACGAGCTCAGCGAGGCTGCCGAGTTTGTGGCACGCATAGACGGACTCATCGTGAGCGGCGGGGCCGATGTGAATCCTTTCGAGTATGGCGAGGAACCTGAGCGGGCATTAGGGAGCGTGGATCCCGACCGCGACCGTGCGGAGCTGCTCTTCATCGAGGCTGCCAAGAATGCGAATAAGCCTATCTTGGGCATCTGCCGTGGGCACCAAATAGTGAACGTGGCCTTTGGTGGCTCACTCATCCAAGACATCGGCTCTGGGGTGCGTGGCTCCATCAAGCACGGGCAGAGCCAGCCAGGCAAGTACCCTTCACACAGCATCAAGATAGATAAGGACTCGCACCTCTATAGCTTAGTGAAGGTGGATTCTACCACCGTGAACTCCTTCCACCACCAAGCCGTGAAGCAGGTAGCCCCTGGCTTCAAGGTGGTGGCCACTGCCCCCGACGGCGTAGTAGAAGCTATCGAGGGTTTCCCTACCTACGATGTGAATGGCGTGCAGTTCCACCCCGAATACTTCGTGGCCGACAATAAAGACCCTATGTGGCTGAACCTCTTCAGCGACTTGGTGGACAGGGCTGCGCGTAAGATGAAGCGCTAAGTGCCTCAGCGGGTGCGCAGGGCACGCATGGCATTGAGCACAGCCAGCACCGTGACACCCACGTCAGCAAAGACTGCCATCCACATGGTGGCCAATCCTATGGCTGCCAGCAGCAGTACGGCTACCTTTATACCTATGGCAAAGCCTACGTTCTGGCGGGCGATGCCTAAGGTGCGGCGGGCGATACTTATGGCCAGCGCTATCTTGGTGGGCTTATCATCCATCAGCACCACATCGGCAGCTTCTATGGCGGCATCGCTGCCCAAGCCTCCCATGGCTATGCCTACATCGGCACGGGCCAGCACAGGCGCATCATTGATGCCATCGCCCACGAAGGCCAAGGCATGTCCCTCTGTGCGCTCCTTGAGCAACTGCTCCACACGCTCCACCTTATCGGCTGGGAGCAGACCTGCCTCGAAGTGAGTCAGATGCAGCTTGCCTGCCACATCCGCAGCCACCTCCTGCCTATCGCCAGTGAGCATCACCGTGCGCTTCACGCCCAACGTCTGCAGATCGGCTATGGCAGCGGCGCTGTCTTCCTTTATCTTGTCATTGATCACGATGTGACCAGCATAGATGCCATTCACCGCCACGTGGATGATGGTACCTATGTGGGTGCAGTCGTGCCACTTAGCGCCTACAGCCTCCATCATCTTGGCATTGCCCACGCACACCAAGTCGGAGCCCACACGTGCCTTGACACCTTGGCCAGCCACCTCCTCTACTTCAGTGACGCTACACCCATCCGTAGCCTCGTCAGGGAATGCATCGCGCAGGGCGGCCCCTATGGGGTGCGTGCTGAAGTGCTCTACGTGCGCCGCCAAGTGCAGCAGTTGGTGCTCATCGAACTCGTTGGGATGCACAGCCTCCACCACAAACTGCCCATGTGTGAGCGTGCCCGTCTTGTCGAACACCACCGTATCTACCTTCGAGAGCACATCCATGAAGTTGGCTCCCTTCACCAAGATACCACGACGCGAAGCCCCGCCAATGCCGCCAAAGAACGTGAGTGGCACGCTGATGACCAACGCGCAAGGGCAAGACACTACGAGGAACATCAACGCCCTATAGAGCCATGTAGCGAAGCTATCCATGAAGTGGCCTGAGAGCAGAGGCGGAATGAAGGCCAGCAGCACGGCTGCCCCCACCACGATAGGCGTATAGATGCGGGCAAAGCGGGTGATGAAGGTTTCACTGCGCGACTTATGCTCGCCAGCGTTCTCCACCAAGTCGATGATCTTTGCCACCGTGCTTTGGCCGTACGTCTTCGTGGTGCGCACCTTGATCACGCCCTGCAGGTTGACACAGCCAGAGATCACCTCATCGTCTACCATCGCACTTCGCGGCTCAGCCTCGCCCGTGAGCGCTACCGTATTGAGAGAGGTGGCTCCCTCTGTGATGACACCATCAAGCGGAATCTTCTCGCCTGGGCGCACCACCACGATCTCTCCTACCTCCACTTGGTCTGGGTTCACATTCAGCAACTGTCCATCGCGCTCCACATGCGCCGTGTCAGGGCGAATATCCATCAGGTGGGCAATGCTGTCCTTGCTCTTGCCCTCGGCATAGCCCTCGAAGAGCTCGCCTACTTGGAAGAAGAGCATCACGAACACCGCCTCTGGGAATTGCGTCTCAGCCCCTGGCAGGAAGCCTATGCACAGCGCACCTATGGTAGCCACGGACATAAGGAAGTGCTCGTTGAGTGCCTCGCCATGCAGCAGTCCCTCCACTGCCTCGTGCAGCGTCTCATGCCCAATGAGCAGGTAAGGCACCAGATAAATAAGGAGCAGCAGCCACGTAGGCAGGCTAAACGTATGCTCTATGATCACTGCTGCTACCAGCAAGACTACGGTAGCTACTATGAGCAGGAGTTTCTGGCGCAGACTGCCCTCCTCATGGTGATGGTGGTGATGATGCTCATGGCATTCACAATCCTCGTGGTGTCCATGTTCGTGGCAGCAAGCCTCTGCCTCGTGATGATGATGGTGGTGCTCATGGCACTCCCCATCTTCGTGATGATGATGATCGTGTGGTATCATATTCGTAAGTTTTATTATTTCCTGCTGCAAAGGTAAGGGTTATCAGATGCAACCAGGTTGCAAAGTGCAATGCCGTGATTATAAAAAAACAAACGGACAAGTGTCCGATAATGAACACTTGTCCGTTTTTATGATTTGAAAGAGAACGGGTTCTCGCCTTCTCCGTTTATTTTTTCACGTGGATATCCATGCTGCCCTTGCGATAGCCCTCCAAGTCGAGCGTCACATAGTCGATACCCGTCTGCTTGATACGAGCTACGATCTCCTTGCCATGCTCCACGAAGCGAGGCATGTCTGCCTGATCCACCTCCAGACGGCCCACGTCTCCATGCACGCGCAGACGGACATTATAGAAGCCCTTCTCACGCATCCATTCTTCCACACCTGCCACCTTCATCATCATCTCGCTGGAAAGTTCGGTATTATATGGGAAGCGGGTAGCCATGCAAGGGGTTGATGCCCTATGGGCCGTAGATACCTTATACTCATCGGCTAACTGGCGAATCTCCACCTTAGTGACACCGATCTTAGCGTAGGGACTGAGGATGCCCATCTCTTTCAACGCCTTGTTGCTGGGACGATAGATGTGGAGGTCGTCTTCATTGGTACCCTCGAGTACATAGGCTGCGCCAAGTTCTTCTGCCAAGCCTTGCATCCTGCCAAAGAGGCAACGCTTACAGCGATAGCAGCGATCTACTGGGTTCATGCGGATACCTGCAGCATCGAGCTCATTGAGCTGCACCACTACATGCTGTGCACCAGCCTCCTCTGCCACCTTGCGTGCGATGTCTACATCACCATGAGGATGAAGGTCTGTCTGCATGGTTACTGCATAGACCTTGGAACCAGTCTTCCTTGCCGCTTCGCAGCACATATAAAGCAGCAGGCTGCTGTCTACGCCTCCTGAGAATGCCACCACAACGTCTTTGGCAGCCAGTTCCAACAGATAGTTCTGTAATGCCTGTTTTTTCTCTTCGTAATTCATAGTATGATGGTTTTATCTTATTCTCTGCACAAATATAATGGCTTTTATTGAAAAAGTCATGCTTATTCTTAAGATTTTTTTCCAAGTTGCTTCACGGGGAAGTCGAAATAGGTGTCTGGGAATGGCTCATCCTTGAGGGTGAAATGCCACCATTCTGACGTGATAGGCTTGAATCCGTGACGCAACATGGCTGAGCGCAGCACCATGCGATTGTAGAACTGCACGGAGGTGATGCTGTCGTTTTCAGCATACTCCAACGTCTCTGGATTGCCTCCAAAGTCTGGATGGCTCTCATGGCCGAACCAGTCGAACGTTCCACCCATGTCAAGCTCTTTCTCCGTGGCCATATCAAAGAGGGTAAGGTCTACCGTAGAGCCACGTGTATGGCCGCTCTTCTCAGCGATATAATCCCTAATGAAAAGCTCACTCTTGTCCACATCAGGATAGAAGTAGTGCTTCATCAGTGTATCAGGAATATCGGCTGCCCAGCGCACAAAGTGGTCTACAGCACGCTGTGGGCGATAGGCATCGTAGATCTTCAGACGGTAGCCATGGGCTTTCACATCGTCGCTCACAGCACGGAGGCTGTCAGCTGCCTGCTTGGTCAGGAGTGCCGTAGGTTCAAAGTAGCCATCTATGCGCTTTCCCACAAAGTTGTACGTGCTGAAATACCTGATCTCCAAAATGGCATCTGGCACGGCATCTGTCAGCGTCACGAAATATTCAGAACCATCGCCCTGCTGTGGTTGGGTCTTAGGTTCACTGCAGCAGGCATAGATGATGCCACCGCAAAACAGCAGAATAATGATCCATAAACAAACATCTGTAATTTTCTCAGTCAATCTCATACAGTGAGAATAACAAATTAAATCTTCAACAAATCATCGGGAAGCGCTGGCATAGCCCCGTTTTGTGTGCAGACATAGGCACTGACATCAACAGCCAACTTATGTGCCTTGATAGATGAGAGTCCCTTCAGCGTGGCAGCACAGAAAGCAGCAGTGAAGGAATCACCTGCCCCAACGGTATCAGCCACATGCACCTGAGGTGTCTCTACATAGGAGCTACGACCTTCTGAATAGACATAGCTACCATTGATGCCACAAGTCAGAATCACGCGCTTAAGGCCATACTTACCTAAGATAAGCCAGCACTGGTCTTCTGTGTCAAGGCTGGAGAAGCCAAACATCTTGGCTAAGATTTCCAGTTCTTCATCATTGATCTTTAG
This sequence comes from uncultured Prevotellaceae bacterium, assembly GCA_937891085.1. Lineage (GTDB taxonomy): Bacteria > Bacteroidota > Bacteroidia > Bacteroidales > Bacteroidaceae > Bacteroides. The sequence goes on from CALAEY010000125.1 coordinate 6,191, forward strand.
GATATTGCAGTGCATCAAAGACGACTGAATGATCTCCTTGTTATAGAAATGCTGACGCAGGTTGATGTCATAAATCTTCAGACAGTCGGCTGGTGTAGCCTCCAAAAAGCGATGGATGGTCTGACGTGACACCTCACTGCGCTGTGCCAATGTGCCAAAGCACACAGCGCGACAATTATGCGCCACCTCTTCCATCTCTGGCGTGAATGGGATATTGTCCCATGCCACACCCTCCTTGATCTCATAAGTAGGCACACCATTAGCATCCAGCTGCACCTGCACAGTTCCTGTTGGGAATGGCACACGTGGCATGAGGTAACGCAAGCCATGCTCTGCCAGTGAGGCCTCCGTCGCATCTGCCAGTTTATCCTCACCTAGTGCACTGACAGCCAATGCCTGATCCTGACCTAAGAACAGCCCCACATGATAAGCAAAATTAGCAGGGGCACCACCTAATTTCTTTCCTTCGGGAAGCACATCCCATAGTGCTTCACCCAGTCCTACTACATATCTTTTTTCCATAAATTATGAATTATAAATTATGAATTATCTACTCTTAACTCTTAACCCTAAACTAACCAATCCTCTTGATGTAAGTGAACAGATAAGCCACGCCCACTGCCATGACAATCACTGCTCCAACCTGCCCTATGGCATCACTGGCAAAGCCCATGATAAGAGGGAATACAGTACCTCCGAAAAGGCCCATGATCATCAGTCCGCTCACCTCATTCTGCTTCTGAGGCATAGATGTCAGCGCCTGAGCGAAGATCAGGGAGAAGATATTGGAGTTGCCATACCCCACCAGTGCGATGGCTGTATAGAGCACCAACTTAGAAGTGCCCACGAACAAGCCACACATAGAGAGTGCCATCATCACCACGCTGATAATGAAGAATAGGCGATTGTTCATCACCCGCAGGAAATAAGAGCCTGAGAGGCACCCAATGGTGCGGAAGATGAAGTAAAGCGATGTGGCAAAGGCTGCCTCATTGAGCGTCATGCCCAGCCGCTCCATCAAGATCTTTGGCGCTGTGGTATTAGTACCTACGTCGATGCCCACATGGCACATGATGCCAAGGAAGGACAGCAGCACGATAGGTGTGCCCAGCAACTTGATGCACTCTACAAACGTTGAAGGCTTGCCCTCGATAGGTGTTTCTTCGATAGGTGTTACAGCCAGCCAAGCAGTGGCAAGCAGTCCCACTACGAAATAGATGGCAAAGAGTACACGCCAATCCAGTCCGAATGACGGGATGAGCTGTGTAGCTCCCCACATGGCCAGATAAGGTGCCAGGAAAGAAGCGATGGCCTTGATGAACTGCCCAAAGGTAAGCGTAGAAGCCAGGTTCTTACCGCCAATGACACTGGATACCAGCGGGTTGAGGGAGGTCTGCATCAGTGCATTGCCTATGCCAAGGAGGGAGAATGACACCAACATCACGCCAAAGGAGTTGCCAAACAATGGGATGAACAGTGAGAGCACTGTTACAGCCAACGAAAGCAATACGGTCTTCTTGCGTCCTATGCGGTTCATCAGCATACCTGTAGGCACAGAGAAAATGAGGAACCAGAAGAATACCAGTGACGGGAAGATATTGGCAGTGCTGTCGTTCAGTCCTAAATCTTCCTTCACATAATTGGAGGCAATGCCCACCAAATCCACGAAGCCCATGCAGAAGAAGCAGAGCATCAATGGAATCAAAGCTATTTTATCACTTTTACTCATGACGTTATTTTATTGAAAATTGAAAAACGAAAACTATCAGCTGGATGGGGTAACACTGTGCAGCCATAATTGTCAATCTTCAATTGTTAATTATCAATTTATTTCATAAATCGTAGCCTTTCCACCTTTCACTGTGAGGGTATTATATGGTTCTGAAGGGAACACCAGATTGGTCATAGCCATCTTGCCCTCTGCGTCAAGCGCCTCGATGCTGCAACGATCTATGAAGATGCGGAGCTGCTTCAAAGAACCATAGACAGGGGCTACCGTCTCGCAAGGGAATGCCTCGCTGAAGCCCACGTCCCCACTCTTCTCACGATTCATGCTGAAGGTTCTAGCCTTGGCATCGTAGGTCATCGTCACCTGCTCCCCCTTCGCATTGGCTAAGGTAATCTGGGTATTGTTCTTCAGATTGACCACAATCTCACAAGTCTGAGTAGGCTGCTTCACTACTTTGCCACGCAAAGCAAGAAGTTCCTTCGAAGGCATCACACCCAGATAGGTCTGTCCCTGATACTCAAAGAGGTCGAGGTCACGAGGCACGCTGTTGGCAGAGCGGAACTGCATGGTAGGCACCTGATTGGCATACTGCCAGTTGCTCATCCATGCCAAGGCGATGTGTCTGCCTTCTGGCGCATTGCTGAAGGTCACAGTGGCATAGTGGTCCTTGCCATAGTCCATCCACTTTGTGACCTCTGGCGCACTCTCACAGGTGAACTTATGTCCATCAAACTGCCCGATGAAATACTGGGTAGCACTGCCTCCGAACGGGCCTCCAGGATTGATGTTGCACACCAACATCCACTTCTGCTGACCAGTGCCACGTACAGGCAGCTTCATCAGGTCTGGACATTCCCAAACGCCGCCATGAGCGCCATAGCCCTCGCCAAAACTGCTCTCGTAGGTCCACTCCTTGAGGTTGGCAGAAGAGTAGATACGCATCTCCTGTCCTGCAGCGAGAATCATATTCCAACGACGGACATCCTCGTTCCAGAACACCTTAGGATCACGGAAGTCGGCCACTGGCAATGTCAGCACAGGGTTATGCTCATATTTAGTAAAGGTGCGTCCCCCATCTGTACTATATGCCATCGACTGCATCTGTGAAGCCCCTGCAGAAGTATAGAAGGCCACCACCGCACCAGCGCCAAAGCCAGCCGTATTGTCCTTGTCTACCACAGCAGAACCACTGAAGATAGAGCCAAGTCCGTCTGCCCAGATAGTAGCAGGCTGTGTCTCCCAATGGATAAGGTCACGACTGGTAGAGTGTCCCCACGTCATGTTTCCCCACATAGAGCCGTAAGGATTCCACTGATAGCTGAGGTGATAGACCCCATCTTTATAATACATGCCGTTAGGATCGTTCATCCAGCCATAGGCAGGTGTGTGATGATAGACAGGGCGGAACTTCTCACGGTTAGTTGTGTCGAAGGTGTTGCTATATTTCAATTCTTCCCAGCAAGCGAAGTCACGGATGTTGCGCTCATCATTCTGAGGGAATCTCACACTGATATCCAGCACTTTACCATCTTTTATCTCCAATGGAACGTAATAGTCCACCTTATTAACTGCCAAACGAACACTGAATGACTGCATTACCCTGTTATCTGCCCCCAGCACATTGACAGTGGCATTCATGCCCTGCTCTTCTACAGGGATAAGGAGATAGGTAGCAGGCTGGTCAAGACGTACCAAAGCCCTTTGTCTGCTCAGCAATTCTGGGGTCTGCGCTGCTGCAAACAAAGTTGCTACCAGCATAGCCAGCATAAGAAGTGTTTTTCTCATAATCTTATTTTTTGGTTAATCTCCTGCAAACATACAAAAAAGGACTGACAAAAACTATTATTTTGATATGTATTTGTACTCCTACAATCTGACAACCTCCTCGCAATACTGCAGAATCATGTAGCGGTGGGTGATAAAAATCATGGTCTTATCGGTAGAGCTGCGCATGAGGCGCTCTATGAGGGTGCGCTCCGTATCCGCATCGAGTGAGGCACTGAATTCATCGAGCAGCAGGATGCTGCCCGGGCGCAACAAGCCACGTGCCACGGCGATGCGCTGTGCCTGTCCTTCGCTAAGGCCGTCGCCCCACTCTCCGCAGCGGGCATCAAGTCCGGCAGGCAGGTCGCGCACAAAGTCGGCTGCTGCCGTGTGCAGGGCTTCCCACATCTGCTCATCGGTGGCATCGGCATTGCCCAGCATGAGGTTGCTGCGTATGGTACCGCTTAGCAGACTGTTGCCCTGCGGCACATACACCAAGTTGCCACGCGTCTCTGGGGCTGCCGCAAGTTTCTTCTCCCCGCTGTATAGCCAGACATGGCCAGACGTAGGCTGCAGCAGAGCGAGGATGAGTTTTATCAATGTGCTCTTTCCTGCGCCCGTCTCTCCCACGATGGCCGTGCGACTGCCGGGCTTGAAGTCGTGCGAGAAGTCCTCATAGATATTGGTTTCACCCGCCTTGTAGCGGAACGTCAGGTGCTCTATCTGTATGCCTGCTGTATCTGACAACATCTCGGCATTACCCACAGGCTCACCAGGCAGCGCCTCCAGCTCTTCAATGCGGTCGATGGAGGCAGAGGCATGCACAAAGTCGGGTATCAGGCGCGTCAGTTCCACCGTGGGGCGCTGTATGCGGTTGACCAGCTGCAGGAAGGCTGTCATGGTGCCGAAGGTGATGATGCCCTCCTGCAAGCCCAGGACACCCCACATGAAGGCCGTCATATAGCCCAGAATGAAGCCCATGGTCACCATGGCGCGCGAGAAAAGATTGAAGCGTGTGCGATGCATGGTATGCCCGTAGAGCATGGTCTGCAGGTCGTTCAGTCGTCCCACGAAAGCTCCATGCTGCTCCATGCTCTGTATAAGCATGTGGTGCTGCAGACTCTCCTGCATCACGCTTTGCACGGCACTGTCGGTTTCACGGATATCCTTGGTGATGCGGCGCATCTTGCGGAAGTAGAGCTTGCTCACTACCAGGAAGAACGGCATGATGAAGATGATGCTCCATGCCAGTACGTGGTTCATCTGGTAAAGGAACACGAAAGCTGCTAGGATCTGTACGCCCGTGATAAAGAGCTGAGGGACCGACTTGCACACTGCTTCGGCTATCACGCGCACATCTTCTTCCAGACGGTTGAGCACGTCACCACTGTGGAACCGCTCCCACTCTTCCCACTCCACGTGCATCAGGTGGCTGTAGAGACGATGGCGCAGGTAGTTCTTCTGCGTCACTTCCGTCTGGTTCTCCAGCCAACTCATCAGCAGGTTCAGTCCCATCTCCGAGAGGAACAACACCAGCAGGATCAATCCGTAGAGGTAGATGACTCCCCTGCTGGGGGCATCGCCTCGCGTCACCATGTCGATGGCTCCCTTGCTGAAGTAGACAAAGGCCAGACTGGCAGCTATGTAGCAGAAGCCACACAGCGCATTCAGCACCAGCTTTTCACGTATGCCCTCTGATGCCAGCCAGAGCCAATGTAGCAACCTGCGTATCATTTTTTCCTGAAATGGTCTATGAATAGTTTTCCTCTGTCCATGATGAAGAAGCCATAGCTTAGCAGAGCATGCTTGGGGAAGAGGCGCATCACCATAGGGAAACGTGCCGAATTGTAGAGGAAACGCTTGAATTTCAGCCACACGAAAGACCCCTTATCTGGTTTCTTCTTACCCGAGTACTGCCCAAAGTTGCCTTCTCGCTCTATCACACGCCACACTCTCTCAGCCTTTTTTTCTTGTGCCTCATAACATGGAAATTCTTCTTCAGCCAGTCCCAATTTCTGCACCAGCAGCGTACCAAACACCTTCCAGGGATACATCAGCCCCAATCTTTGCAGCCAACCGTGCAGTTGCTCCCTATCCAGCTGTTCACTATACGTATGCAGCCAACGAGCGCTGTCGCACAGTTGCCTCAAGCCCACTCCTCCGTATACAAAATGATGATACATGTGGTAGAAGACAAACAGCACATTGAATTCTATCGACGCTATGCCGATGCTCTTCTCCTCGGTTGCAGGTACGAAGGTCTGTGTAGAGTGCAGCAACTCATCCTCGCTCCAATGCAAAAACACGCGTTGTGTAGCTGGCCAAGGGAATATGGCAGCCACACGGTGCAGTTCGATGGTCACCCCTTGCCACGCACAATGCAGGTGTTTCAGGCTCTCCTCATCGTCATCGCCGCTCATGCCCCACGTCCTTACCAACTCACAAGCTTTCGGATAATCTTTCCTGCCAATGAAAAGGTCGATATCCCCACACTGGCGGTGCAGCGGCTGTGGATAGAGCATCGCATTGGCCTGCCCTTTGAGCAGCAGCGGACGGATGCCCTCTGCCTCCAGCTTCTCCACAAACTCCACCAACACGCGGTTGATGAGGCGGTTGGTCTGCTCTATCTTATTAACGCCCCAGAACCACTTCATGCGCAGTGCCTGTTCGGGCTGCATGTCGGTGGGAAGCAGGCACATGCCATCATAGAGCACACCCTGCAAAGTCTGCTCCTTGGCCATCTGCATCAAGGTCTCCCACCGCTCTTTGGAGGGTGGTGCGTCAAACCCTTGCGGAGCCTGCTGCCAAAGGCCAGCCCTCAGCAATGTCCAGAATGCCTGCTCGGTAGTCATTCTTCTGTCAGTCCTATGGCTGTCCACTTTGCAATGAGCGCAGCGGCATCTGCCTTGGCTGTCTCCTCTGCCACCTCGTACTTGTCCGTCAGCAACTTGGCCACATCCTGCACGGTGAAGTCCTTGCCCTGCAGGGCTTCCCACAGGTACTTGGCACTGCCATTTAGACTAATCAGCTTATTGAAGTCTATCACTTCTATTCCTTCTGGTACCACCACATGGACGGTACATATCTCGCGTAATGCAAATCCTTTTCTCAGTTTCATAATGTTTTCAGTTATTTGAGAGCAAAGATAATACAAATAGAATGTAAAAGCAAAAGATACTTCTTTTTTGCGCCTATGCACAGGTTTATTTTTCAAAACTAAAGAGAAAACGTTATCAACTTCTGAACATTATTATAAAAATGATTATTATTGTAAATTATCCTCTCCCCGTTTCCGTATCTTCCACATACTGATGCATCCCTTCAGCTACTTTAAGGAAAGGTAAGACTTTCCTCAAACATCCCTATGAAAGAGGTGTGGGCCATAAACCCACACCTCTATAGATATAATCTTCTGAAGCCTATCATCTGCTTCAAAAGTTCTGAAGACATTAATTTGTAGAATCCACCATGGTCACGTTATAATTCGTAGTTGTTGTATTCATCAAAGTGCCAGTGTTGTTTGCTGAATTTCTTGTCAATGTCAAAGCCTGCTCAGTAGTTTTGCTTGCATCTGCCCATTGTCTTCCACAATAAACTTGGCTTATCGGACTTGTAGTTTTATTCAACTTCAGTGAAGTGCACTTCGTGATATCCAGTGCAGACAGACGGTTAGCATAACAACTCAGGTATCTCAATTTTGTGTTAGAAGACACATTAAGAGAGGTGAGCTGGTTTCCATGACACATCAAAAGTTGGAGGTTAGTAAGTGTTGTAAGATTCAATGAACTAATCTTGTTTCCACCACAACTCAGAGTGGTCAAGGCTGTGCAACCAGTAAGTGTCAAAGTGCTCAAAGAACCTGTGCTGGTCTTAAAATCCGAACTGGTATTACCATAGATATACAGTGTCTTCAGATTGGTGCAATAAGACACATTCAACGTTGACAGCTTATTCAAATAATCCGTGTCTGTACGAATAGTCAGCTCAGAAAAGTCATTATACGAGCAATTCAACGAGGTCAAGGCTGTGTTTTTAGACACATCCAGCGTGGTCAAACTGTTTTTACTGCAGTTCAGGGTAGATAACTTCGTGCAGGTAGACACATCCAAGTCTGTTAAATCACAGCTATAGCAACTCAACGAGGTCAAAGCTGTGCAGTTGGTTACATTCAAATCAAAAAGATTCTTATTATTGTAGCATGACAATGTCTTTAAAGCCGTAAGATTACTTGCGTCAAGGTGTGATATATCGCTATTGCCACAATACAAATATTGCAGTTTGGTATTATAGTACAGATTCAAGGATTTCAAATTTTGATTATTAGTGCAATACAACGTCGTCAATGCTGAATTATGCGTCACATCGAGTTTTATCAAAGCAGGATCATTGCTGCATTTAAATACCTCCAATGCCTGGTTGTGTGAGATATCAGGATTTTCTATGTAATTGTTACTTATATCTAAGTTTTTCAACTTTCTGTTCTTTGATAAATCAATCGACTTTAAGGAATTACTACTACAGTTCAAAATGCTCAATTCTGGATTTTGTGTAACATCTATGTTTTGAAGCTGATTGCCATAACAATATAACTCCTGCAAGTTGGGGAAGAAGCTAATATCGTCTAATGCATGAGTATCAGACTTGTTTCCTATCGTAATAGAAATCACCTTTTCCATCATTTCACGGTTGGTGGCATCGTTCACATTCACGTAGCCATTCTCATCTTTCACGAAGCTCACGCCACTGTTTCCACCATTCTGTTCAGCAGCTGCAATCAAATTGGTGTTCGTTATCTTATAGTCCTCCATATCTTCGACAACCCACATCTTAGTTTTGCTCAGTACTTTACTCGCTAAAGTTGCCTGATACACACCATTTTCCCCTCTCAGCATTAACGTTCGAGGTGCATCATCTCCTGTAGGGAAAGCCATCATATATAACCATAAGACATCCCCTTCTGATGCGCTCATATTTTCCAAGCCAAGACTTAAATAAGTAGTAATCACCATTCGGTGATATTCAGGTGTATCACCAGAAATATTAAGATAACCTTTACTAACAAAAGGAAGACCATTATCATTGTCATAGAGCCTCAACTCTGTATAGTTATCTGTTGCAGGTGCTGTGATTTCAAAAATCAAGATAGAGCCCAGACGCTCCATATCAATAGTCACACTACCGTTTTGGGGAGTTGCTTTCTGCTTAGAGGCTTGAAAGTCATACGCTCCCAAATGCCATGAACTAAAATTGCCATTTTGTACCTGGCCACTATAATCAGTTATAATATAATAATTCTCAGCATAGTAGTTCTTTTTACTGAAGGGATAGTAAGCAGCATAGCTGGAAGAATTTTTCAAAGCCCATCCGCCACCGTCGAACTTAGCTGAATTACCATTCGCCCCTCCGATGGGAAACTCCACCTGCGCTCCTTGATCTGGGAAAATACCCAATGTATCTCCATCTATCCATTCTGTCGTCAACTTAAACTTTCCTTGGTCATCATAATAGGTGTAGCTATAGTTGCGCGTATCGGCTACCTCATCCAGAACAATGGTGCCCGGAGCATTTACGATAATCTCTTTTAAGAAACCTTCGGTATTGGTCTCTTGGGGTTCCAGAGATTCGGTCAGCAAGTCATCGGTACAAGAGACGATGCCCATGCATACCGACAACATCATCAATGTGCGAATTGTTGTTTTCATATCATTTAGATTTAAGTAAAACAAATACATTATTACAAAGAACCATCACTGTGGAGTAGTGTGCCGTTACAGGGCACACTCTCCACGATGGTTCATCTCTGCATTGCTGAGCAGAAAAGGCTATCCAATTTCCTCATCTTCAGGACCATTAACAGTACCATCCATAACAGGACTGCCAATCTCCATCTCAACAACTTCTACAGAAGGAGTTTCATAAAACTTTTTCATTGCTATGAAATTTGTTTGCCAGCCTGCTCCCACTTATGGCCGACGGATTATTTGTTGGAAGATTAGGGAACGCCTAGACTCTTGCCCAGGAATCTTCCGTCATGATTTCTAAACACACAAAAGTGCCAAAGGCGCATGGGAAAACCCTTAACGGGCATCCCATGCGCCTTTGGCACTCTATTCAAGCTCGCCGCTTCGCGACTCGCACCTACAGCATTTAGAACTAACGTTCGTTCGTTCGTTCTAACAAAATCAAGCACTTTCCCAAATTTTGAGCTTGGAAAAACGCACTAATATTTGTTAAAACGAATGTCATATAAGCTGATTTTATTACATTCCAGTTACAAATGTAATGATTCTCACTAAATCTGCAAAATTTTTGCAGGAAAAAACTCCCTCTGCTACCTAATTACTCAAAAATGCATTATCTTTGCAGAAAAATAAATAGATATGAGCAACTCTACACTAACAACTATTGAACCTATGGATATCTTCACACTGAAGGTACCGAAGACAGAAGCTTCTTTCCTAAGAACTATGGCAAAGAAGATGGGGTGGATAATAGAAAAAAAGAAGGCTTCAAAAAAACGTCTCTATGACCCAGAAACTGGTGACGTTCTAAATGAAAATACCATGAAAGCCATTGAGGAAACCATAGCTGAACAAAACATGACAGAAGTTAAATCTATGGACGAGTATCTGAAACTCGTCAACAATCTCTGAACACAAATGGAGAAATTTTCACTTAGATTAAGTGACCGCTACTTAAAAGACTTGAAGTTGGCTAGAAAACGGGGATTAGACGAAAGCCTTTTAAATGAAATCATCTTAAAATTAATGAATGGTGAAGAATTACCTGCAAAAAATCGCAATCACCTTTTACATGGTGACTACAATGGTTTCTGGGAATGTCACATTACGCCTGATTGGCTTCTTCTTTACCAAAAGGATACAGAAATAAGGATTATCTCTTTATATCGAACAGGAACTCACTCTGATTTATTTGGATAAATGAAAACGATGGATACATTATATTACAAAGTAGCAAACCTGACCTTCGGCATTGAGCTGCATGAAGGCATAGCACTGGATGGTATGCTGGGAGCCTATGAGCCTTTCCGCACAGCGCAGACCGATGAACCACTCTTCTTGCTGAAGGTGGTGAGTAGCGAGGAATCAGATGCCCGTGGGGGCAAAGATTGGAAGCTGTTACTCGACCACGACTTCGAGGGCATGATTACTGAGATCTATACCGATGAGGCAGACGCATACCACTATACGCTGCACTTCAGCAGTCAGCCAGAGATGTGGACCTGCGTGGACTTCACGCGTGACCTCAGCCAGATGGAGTGCCGCATACATGGCAATCAGCGCTTCCAGCTCTTCGGGCTCAACAATGCGCTGATGCTGCTCTTCGCCCTTTGCAGCGCTCCGCATGACACGCTTCTCTTCCACGCCTCCGTCACCATGAACGGTGGCAAGGGTTACCTCTTCTTGGGCAAGAGCGGCACGGGCAAGAGCACCCATAGCCAGCTATGGATCAAGTACATAGAAGGCTGCGAGCTACTGAACGATGACAATCCTGCCGTGCGACTGATCGACGGTCGTCCGTGGGTGTTCGGCACGCCGTGGAGCGGTAAGACACCTTGCTACAAGAACCAGCAAGTGCCAGTGGGTGGCTTCGTGCGTCTCTGGCAGGCTCCTGTCAACGAGATACAGCGTCTGTCTATTCTGCAAGCCTACGCTGCCCTGCTACCCACCATCAGCAACATGCGTTGGGAGAAGCAGTGTGCCGATGCCATCAACGCCACCATCAACAAGGTGATACAAGTGGCTCCTGTCTTCAGCCTGAAAAACCGCCCCGAGGAAGCCGCTGCCCGCCTAAGTTTCAACGCCTTAAAGGAAGCCGATGGAAGCCGACAGTAAACGCATAGTGCCCAATGACGTGATGCTTGGCGAGGTGCGCCGAATGATAGCCGAGGGACACAGCGTCACTATCAAGGTGAAGGGTGTGAGCATGTTGCCCTTCATCGTGGGCGACCGTGATAGCGTGCGACTGGTAAAGCCTTCGCACTTGAGGGGACGTGACATTGCCCTGGCAGAAGTGGATGAAGGGCACTACGTGCTGCATCGCATCAAGCGCATAGAGCCTACCCGCATCACTCTGATGGGCGACGGCAACCTGCGTGGCATGGAGTATTGCCGTCCGAAAGACATAGCGGGTAAAGTTGAAGTGATTTTCCGCAATGGCAAGAGCATCGACCCTTGGGCACCTTCAGAGCAGCGCCACGTAGGCCTTTGGTTGGCCCTCACCCCTATCAGACGCATTCTGCTGGCCATCTACAGAAGAACTGTTCTTCGCAGTCAGCTTAAATGATTCATGTCTATTTTTTTTAATTTTGTACACAATTCTTCTTCCGCTCTTCCGCTAAACTCAGATAACGCATAATCTGTATATGCTATCATAGCGGAAGAAGAAGCGGAAGTAGAAATAAGAAAACTTTTACAAATATCGATAACCATGCGTTATAACATCCCAACAGCTCTACCCTACTCTTCCATCCGCTACATCTTCTAAACGGAGCACCAAACGCCCTAAACCACATTGGAGAAACTTTTTTTCACCACGAAAGCGTATAATAAGAAAAATAATACTTATCTTCGCAGCGTAAGAACAAAATAAATCAATCACATTACTATTATAATTATGGAGAAGAAAACAAGCAAACCATTAAAATCAAGAAACATGGATGAGTTGAACAAATACGTACGTTTTGACTGGGCTGCCAAGCGCATGCTCCGTGACAAGGCCAACTTCGGGGTACTCGAGGGATTGGTTACCGTGCTCATTGGCGAACCCATCAAGATAATGGAGATTCTGGAGAGCGAAAGCAATCAGGAATCGGAGTTCGATAAGTTCAACCGCGTGGACATCAAGGCTCGAAACAGCAAGGATGAGATCATCTTGGTGGAGATTCAGCAGACACGTGAGCTCTACTTCCTGCAGCGTCTGCTCTACGGAGTGGCTAAGACCATCACCGAACATATCTCACGTGGCAATGTCTATGACCAAGTGAAGAAGGTCTATTCCATCAGCATCCTCTACTTCGATCTGGGCAGAGGAGCAGACTACCTCTATCATGGCCAGACCACCTTCGAAGGCGTGCATACGCATGACACCCTGCAGATCAACACCCGTGAACGTGATGCCATCCGCATGAAAGCCCCTGAGGAGATTTTCCCAGAATACTATATCATCCGCGTGAACGAGTTCAACCAAGTGGCACGTACGCCGCTGGAGGAGTGGATAGACTATCTGAAGAGTGGGCGCATCAAGGATGACACCACCACCCCAGGTCTGACAGAAGCCAAGGAAAGACTTCTCTATCTCCAGATGAGCGACAAGGATCGTGCTGCCTACGACCGTCACATTGACAACATCATGGTACAAAACGATGTGCTTGGCACCAGCAAACTCGAAGGTCTGATTCAAGGACGTGAAGAAGGCCTCGTGCAAGGACGTGAAGAAGGCCTCGTGCAGGGCCGTGAAGAAGGCCTCGTGCAGGGCCGTGAAGAAGGACGTTCTGAAGGAAAAACTGAGGTAGCGCGAAACCTGAAACAAATGGGCCTCTCCCTTTCTGCTATTGCAAGTGCCACAGGCCTCACAGAAGCAGAGATTAACTCCCTATAATAAAAGGTCCTGTAACAAGATTGAAGTGACCCCCGAAAGTTTTTTGTCCAACTTCCGGGGGTCACTTCATAGCCCGACGAAACTCTTTACGTTTTTATCATAGACATAGTACCAATTCTTGGTTTCTTCTATATTGAAACTCTACTGGCGCTGTACCTAAAGGGGGAACGACAAAAAGATGAATAAAAAATGAATGAATCCATCAAAACAACTTAATCTCCTCCGGATCCACATCCTTGAACCAAGTTTTCAGCTTGGTGGCAGCTTGCTGTTCTATGTCGGGAGTGACGTTCACCCAGATGGTGCGGAGGGCATAGATCAGGGCGGCAAGGTCGTCGGTGAAGCCTACCACGGGGATGCCGTCTGGTATCAGGTCGATGGGGAGGATGAAGTAGCCTAACGCCCCATAGATGATGGCTTTGTCTTCCTTCGAGACATTCGGACTTTTCAGCACATAGTAGCAGAGCAGCACGGCATAAACAGTCTTCACACCAGCCTTCTGGGCAAAGTAGCTCATCTTGTCCCACAACTTCGTTTCAGTGAAATTAGGCACATATTTCTTCAGTTTTTCGACACTCCATTTCATAGCAATGCATTTTAAGGATGATTCAATATCAAGCGCAAAGATAAAAAAAGTACGCAATAATAAGGCAAAAATAGGGAGAAATAATGTATCTTTGTCCCTATGGAAAAGAATATTGAAAAGACAACGCCGCTCTTCAGCATCCTGTTTGTGTGCCTGGGCAATATCTGTCGCTCTCCTGCTGCGGAGGGTATCATGAAGCACCAGCTGGAGCTTAACGGACTGGCAGACAGGGTGTTTGTGGATTCTGCGGGCATCGGCAACTGGCATGTGGGCGATCTTCCAGATGCGCGTATGCGGGTGCACGGCAGCAGGCGAGGCTATGATTTCTGCAGCCGTGCGCGCCAGATAAAGCGGGCGGATTTCGATCGTTTTGACCTCATCATCGTGATGGACGATGACAACTACGATGATGTCTGCAGCCTGGCAAGAAACGAGGACGACAGGGCGAAAGTTCACCTAATGACGGAGTACCTCAGTCGCTTCAAAGGCCGCCGCAGTGTGCCTGATCCTTACTACGGCGGTGATGCGGGCTTTGAGTTGGTACTCGACTTGCTGGAAGACGGTTGCGCGAGACTGGCAGAACTAATTAAAATTGAAAATTAAAAATTGAACATTGAACATTGAGCATTGATGGCTGCGCTATCTGTAATGCATCAACCCATCCGGATGGATAATGTTCAATGTTCAATAAAAATAATAAAGAATGGGCATAGGAAAGTGGATAGCAGGCGCACTGGGATTCATCCAGTTTGGGCCGTTGGGAGCACTGGCAGGATTTGCACTGGGCTCTCTTTTCGATAATATGTTTGATCAAGGCAGCATGTCTGCAGGTGGTGGGCAGTCGTATGGTGGTGGCACCTATGGCGGAGGAACCTATGGCGGAGGAACCTACAGCCAAGAGACGTATCGCCAAGATGCCAGGGGGCAGCGCAACAGCTTCCTCTTCTCCATGCTGGTGATGGCTTCTTACATCATCCGTGCTGACAATAAGATCATGCACAGCGAGATGGAGTATGTGCGCCAATTCCTGCGGGTGAACTTCGGAGAGAATGCCGTGACAGAAGGAGAGCAGATATTGCTCAACCTCTTCAATCAGCGCAAGCAGATGGATGCCCAGAATCCCAATGCGTTCAAGAATACCATCGCTCAATGCGGCCAGCAGATAGCCATGTATATGAACTACAGCGAGCGTCTGCAGCTGCTGGGTTTCCTCGTGCAGATAGCCAAAGCGGACGGTAGTGTGGTGACTGAGGAAATCAACGCACTGAAGGAAGTGGCTGTGGCTATGGGACTGAGTGTCAGCGATGTAGATTCTGCCCTCAACTTGGGTGGCACTACGCTCGAAGAGGCTTACAAGGTGCTGGGAGTTTCGCCCGATGCTACCGATGAGGAGGTGCGCAAGGCTTACCGCAAGTTGGCCATGGAGCATCACCCCGATAAGGTGGAGACGCTGGGTGAGGACATCAAGAAGGCTGCCGAACAGAAATTCAAACAAATCAACGAGGCGAAGGAGATAGTCTGGAAGGCTCGAGGGATGAAATAACGTTAGACATTAAACGTTAAACATTAAACGTTAGACATTAAACATTAAACGTTAAACATTGAGAATTGAGAATTAGACCTTAAACATGACTATATGAGAAACATTCTACTTTTTATAGGAGCATTGGTTTTATGCACCTCTTCTCTACAGGCACAGACGGCTTTTGACCCGATGCTGGATCCAAACGCAAAGAGGATGGCACCTGCAGAGCAAGAGGCTTGGAACAGCACGTATCTATGGTATCCTGGACTGCTTAGCGCTCACATGCAACGGGCACAGAAAGCGGCCAGCTATGATCGCTGCGTGAATGTGAATTATCCGGGACGCTTCATGACGGACAGCAACGAGAGCTATTTCCGCAAGACGGTGCGCCTATCTAAAGATACTGAAATCTGCTGGGCAGCTCCCGCCAATCTTACCCTTTCGGTAGATGGTCAGACGGTAAGCACTTCCCAGAATAAATATACCTTGAAGCGGGGCACGCATACCCTACTCTTCCACATCACTACCGACGGTCCGCTGCCTGCCATTCTGTTAAAAGGTGAAGGCGTAGAAGGCACTGCTGGTTGGCAAGTGAGCCTCGACGGACAGACGTGGAACATGCCAGAGACCGACCCTCGCTTCTGTCATCCTGCCGTACTGCCAGACAGTCCGCAGGAGATCACCGTGCAGTATTTCCCAACTGCGTACAACTTTTTCCGCAACTGCGAAAAAAAATCAGACGGTACGCTGGCGTTGGGTCGTGAGGGCAAACTCATCGTAGATTTCCACCATCTGGAGATAGGCTACGTGGCCTTCAAGGCTAAAGGGCAAGGCAAGCTCTACGTCACTGTGGGCGAATCACCAGAGGAGGTCATCGATGAGCAGACCGTGCGCGAACTGCCTCGTGGTGCTCAGAGTGACGACGGACTGGGAGAAGCGAAGTCTTTCCTCTACGAGCAGAAAAAGATAGACCCTATCGAACTGACAATCGACGAGAAGGAATACCGCATGCCGCTCATGGCTGTGCGCTTCATGGAGCTGGAAAGCGAATGGGGTGCTACCATCTCAGACATCCGCTTTGATGCCCAGGTGTGGCCCGTGGATTTCCTCATGCAGTTCAGCAGCGATAATGAGCAGATCAATCAACTTTGGAAGGCCAGTGTAGCCACGCTGCACACCTCCATGCACAATTTCTACCTCGACGGCGTGAAGCGCGACTTCCTGCCTTGGGCTATGGATGCCATCGTGAGTTCATTGGGTGGCGCCTATCTTTTCGGCGATCACCAAGTGGCTCGCAACGGCCTTTCCATCGCCTTGATGCCACCCCACCCTTCAACGGCAGATTGGGGCATCGTGGACTATCCGCTGCATGCGCTCATCGGCTTGAAGCACGACTATCTGCGCTATGGTGACATCAACACCTCACTGATGTTCCGCGATCGCATCGAACAGCAGCTGGCTCTCTACGAGAGCGTACAGGATGAGCGTGGTTTCATCTCCTCCGAGCGTCCTCAGAGTGGCTTTATCCCTGGCTGGAGCCGCGACATGGGTCCTGATTCCTACGGCACACCATCCTACCCTCAGATGATGCTCTACCAGAACTTCCGCATCGCAGCCTACTTCTATCGCCTGTGGAAAGAGCCCAAGCGGGCTGCCTACTACGATCAGAAGGCCGATGTCTTGCAGAAGAATATCTACGACCATTTCTGGGACACCACGCAGAAGGCTTTCATCAATGGCTATCGCCAAGACGGCAGTCGTGATGAGCGCATCTCGCACCATGCCCAGTACTGGAGCGTGCTCACAGGTCTCTATCCAGAGCGCCTGCTGGATTATCTCTATGAGACGGTCATCCCGTCCATACCTTATTATAAAGAGAACGTGAGCTACGAGAAAGGCTATGAGATGTTGGCCTACATCAAGGCTGGGCGTTTCGATGAGATGTTCAGTCTGCTGGACGATGTCTGGGGCGATTGGCTGCGTCAAGGTGGCACGCGCTTCCCAGAGAACTTCATGCCCCAGCAGCCCCTCAAGAAGCAGTTGGAATTCTACGGCCGTCCCTTCGGTCTTAGCCTCTGTCATGGAGCCAACGGTGTGCCAGGCGTAGTCGCCGTTCTGAATGGCATCTTCGGTTTCTCACAGAACGACCAGAAGCCCAACGAATACACCCTGCGTCCCACCCTCTGGCAGATGACCCATGCCGAGGGCCGCATCCCCATCAAAGAAGGTTTCATCGAGGTCAACTTCCAGAAGAACGGCACCTCCTCAGTGACCATCCCCGCCGGATGCACCGTAAAGGTAATATGGAACGGCAAAGTGACGACACTGAAGAAAGAAGGAAGGAGATTAATTGAACATTGAGAATTATGAATTATGAATTATGAATTAACCTGATTAACCGTGTAACCATGTAACCGTGTGACCATGTGACCATGTAACCGTGTAACCGATTAACCAAAAGAAGGCGAGCAATGAAAAGAACGATAGAAAAGAAGGCATACAGTTCCGACCTCACTGGAGCAGCGTGAAGAAATTTTGTGCTTTTTTCGTTAAGAAGCGCGGGCTGTTTGAGCGAAGCGAGTTTTCGCGCTTTAGAAAAAAGGGCAAAATTTTAGCTGCGGAAGTGCAGTCGGCGGGCTTTCTTTGATTCGTTTCTTTCGCCCGTGCGAAAGAAATGAATAACAAACTTTGAAACTAAATAACTAAAGTTTCGCAAGTGATGGCGCACTTGCATAATTTAACATAAAATAGGAATA
>CALAEY010000126.1 GCA_937891085.1 uncultured Prevotellaceae bacterium
AGGTACAACTTTTTGGGCAGACGAAAAAATCTACCTCTCAGTTTATGCGGTCATGTGGGTCTGTGTGGGTTGCCACGGAAAAATCCGGGTGCGCCGGGATGGAGCAACATCGGGTTCGCGTGTGAGATTTAAAAACGAGGTCACAGGATGCTATATAGACATCCATCGTCCACATCCTGGCAGTATCATGAAGGAGTGGATGGTGAAAACGATCTACCAGCATCTGAAAAATAATGGATTAATTTAACAAAGGAGGCAAGTTATGGACTATCTGGAATACAAAGGCTATAAGGGCAGTGTAGAATACAGCAAAGAGGACAACTGCCTGTGTGGTAAAGTGCAGGGCATGAGCAAGGATCTCATTGCGTATGAAGGCCAGACACTTGATGAATTGCGCCGTGACTTTGAAGCTGGTGTGGATAGCTATCTTGAAGGCTGTAAAGCCGATGGAATAGAGCCTGCTAAGCCTTATAGTGGTAAGTTGAATCTGCGAATGTCATCGGAATTGCATTCGCGTGTAGCTGCCTTTGTAGCCAATACGGGCACTACGATCAATGATTTTATCAACCGTGCCATTAGGGATGAATTGGACAAAGTTGCAGCGTTGTAATAAACCCAAAAAGGCAGGAGCACTCCTGCCTTCACTTTTCGTGAACTACATGCCGCAAAAAATAACTGTCAACTGTCATTACTGTTTTTTTTTGATGGCGCTAATGGGGATAGTTTTTTGCTCTTAACTAGGAAGATTTTTGCCGCTAACTAAAAGGGGGGGGTGAGAATTGAGAATTATAGCTGCGCTGTGTGACTGCTTCGGGGCGTTTCGTGATGGTTGACATATTTTAACACTTGGGGAAGTGGCTGATATTTGGTGTGTTATTGAGAGCAGGGTGGGGCGGAATGAAGAAAAATTTGGCGACTGCTATCCTCGTGTTGTAACTTTGTGAAGTTATAATTGTATTTTTGCACTGATGAACGAATTTACACCAATCATAGAGCAGTGGTATGAGGCGCATAGGCGGGAATTGCCGTGGCGCGATACGAAGGACCCTTACAGGATTTGGGTGTCGGAGATCATTCTGCAGCAGACGCAAGTGAAGCAGGGATATGACTACTACCTGCGCTTCATAGAGCGATTCCCCGATGTGCAGACGCTGGCGGAGGCCGATGAGGATGAGGTGCTGAACTACTGGCAGGGATTGGGCTACTACTCCAGGGCACGGAACATGCATGCGGCGGCACAGAGCATGAACGGCACGTTCCCCACCACGTATGAAGGCGTTAGGGCGCTGAAGGGGGTAGGCGACTATACGGCTGCGGCCATCTGCTCATTCGCCTACGGAATGCCGCTCGCGGTGGTGGACGGCAACGTGTACAGGGTGCTGGCGCGCTATGCGGGGATAGACACACCGATAGACAGCACGGCGGGCGTGAAACTGTTCAGAGAGATGGCGGAGGAGTTCCTGGATAGGCAGCAGCCGGCGCTCTACAATCAAGCCATCATGGACTTCGGGGCTCTGCAATGCACACCAGGACGTCCGCAGTGTGAGGCCTGTCCGCTGCAAGATACGTGCGCAGCCTTCAGAGAGGGCAGGGTGGAAGGGCTGCCCGTGAAGCAGCACAAGACGCAGCAGACCAACCGCTACTTTCACTACTTCCTCATCAGACAGGGCGACCATACCTACATCACGAAGCGGACGGGAAAGGATATCTGGAAGAATCTCTATGAGCTGCCGTTGGTGGAGACGGAGCGGCCGACGACAGATGATCCAACGGAGGTATTCTCACAGCTACGCAGCAGCATCGGCACTACGGCTGAGCTGGACATCCGCCTCCTGAGACAAGGCGTGAAGCATGTGCTGAGCCACCGCATCATCTGGGCCGACTTCTATGAGGTGCGGGTGCCGGAAGATGCCGCACTGAGCCTCGGGGATAAGTACTTGAAGGTGAGTCTTAAGGCCTTGGATGACTATGCGTTTCCTGTCTTGGTGAATAACTTTTTGAGGAAATACTTGTGAAAAAGTTGCACGATATATGATTTATATGTAATTTTGTGACATCATTTTTAAGATAACAAAACAGACAGATGAATAAAGCTATTTTAATCGGAAATGTGGGCGCTGACCCCGAAGTAAGATATTTTGAAGGTGGACGTGCAGTGGCTCAGGTACGCCTGGCTACCACGGAGCGCGGCTATACGCTGCAGAACGGCACGCAGGTGCCCGACCGCACAGAGTGGCACCGTGTGGTGATGCGCAACGCCCTCGCAGAAGTTGTGGAGAAATACGTACACAAAGGCGACAAACTCTATGTGGAAGGCAAGATCTTCACCCGTACCTATGATGATCAGGCTGGCGTGAAGCGCTATGTGACCGAGATCTATGTGGACAACATGGAGATGCTCTCACCGAAGCAGCAGAATGCGCCTACGGCTGCTCCTGCAGCACCGGCTCCTGCGCCTGCTCAGCCTTCTGTGGCACCACAAGCCGATGATAACGGCGGCCTGCCATTTTAAGTCGAACTAAACGCTGCAGATTTTGGATACAGAAGCTTTTTTATGCCTCTCGGCAATTCTTTTCGACGGCTTTACCATTCATACGCCCACGGCTCCGGCTCTGGTGGCCATAGTCTGTGCGGCTGTACTTCTGCTGGCTTCTGGCTTCGCCTCGGGTTCTGAGATAGCCTTCTTCTCACTCTCGCATGCCGACCTCAACACGATAGAGGAGGGGAAGACGGCATCTGACGAACGCATTCGCAGCTTGCTGGCTGATAAGGAGCGGCTGCTGGCTACCATATTGATCACCAACAACTTCGTGAACGTGACCATCATCATGCTGTGCAACTATTTCTTCATGACGGTGTTCACCTTCCTCTCTCCACTGGCGGAGTTTGTCATCATCACGGTGATACTGACCTTCGTCCTGCTGCTGTTTGGTGAGATACTTCCTAAGATACTGGCGGCGCAGAAGACGCTGGCTTTCTGTAGGTTTGCTTCCTCCGGACTGGTGTTCTGCCGCAAGGTGTTCAGCCCTGTTTCTTCCATACTGGTGAACTCTACATCGTTTCTCAGCAAGTATTTCGAGCCTAAGGGGCACAACATCTCGGTGGACGAGCTCTCGCATGCCCTGGAGCTGACGGACAAGAAGGAACTGACGGAGGAGAGCAGCATACTGAAGGGCATCATCCGCTTCGGCGGGGAGACGGCCAAGGAGGTGATGACATCGCGCATGGATATGGTGACGCTGGACAACCGCACCCCTTATAAGGACGTGCTGAAGTGCATCGTGGAGAACGCCTACTCACGCATCCCTATCTATCAGGGCGACGCGGATAATATAAAAGGTATCCTTTACATCAAGGACCTGCTGCCGCATCTGAACAAGGGCGACAACTTCCGCTGGCAGTCGCTGGTGCGTCCGGCTTACTTCGTGCCAGAGACCAAGATGATAGACGACTTGCTGCATGAATTCCAGCAGAACCGCGTGCACATAGCCATCGTGGTGGATGAGTTCGGCGGCACTTCCGGACTGGTGACGATGGAAGACATCATAGAGGAGATAGTGGGAGAGATACGCGACGAGTATGACGAGGAGGAGCGCACCTGCTGGCAGATAGACGACCATACGTGGGTCTTTGAGGCTAAGACGCTGCTCACCGATTTCTATAAGGTCACAAAGCTCGATGAGGAGGCCTTTGCCGATGTGGAGGGAGAGGCCGACACCATAGGCGGACTGCTGCTGGAGATCAAGGGCGACTTCCCCGTGCGCCATGAGAAGGTGACCTTCCAGGACTACGTCTTCGAGGTGCTGGCCGTGGATCAGCGACGCATCCTGAAGGTGAAGTTCTCCATCGCCTCTCCGCATGCCAAGGCATCTGAGTAATATTTATAGCAGAATTGTTGTCAATTCATAAAATAATTACTACATTTGCAGCCGAAATGTAATTAAAGAGAGCAAAAATGAGATTTATTGCAACATACTACCTCCATCACCATCATCTCGTCGATTAGTATCGGTGGGCATAGAGGTGTATGTGCAGAGAAAACCATAGACAGAGAGGCTTACCGAATAAGTTTGGTAAGCCTCATGTTTTATAAATAAGTAAGATATATGTTACGCATTGCTGTTCAATCCAAAGGACGTCTGTATGACGAAACCATGTCCTTCCTCTCTGAGTCGGACATCAAACTGAGTGCCACGAAGCAGCGCACACTGCTCGTGGAATCTACCAACTTCCCGCTGGAGGTGCTCTATCTCCGTGACGATGACATCCCGCAGACCGTGGCTTCTGGTGTGGCAGACATCGGCATCGTGGGAGAGAATGAGTTCGTGGAGCGTGATGAAGACGCGGTGATTATCAAGCGACTGGGTTTCAGCAAGTGCCGTCTGTCGCTCGCCATCCCGAAGGATGAAGAATATACGGGCGTGAAGTGGTTTGAAGGCAAGAAGATAGCCACCAGCTATCCGCACATTCTGAAGCGCTTCTTGGCAGAGAATGGTGTGAATGCGTCTATCCATGTGATCAACGGCTCTGTGGAGATCTCTCCGGGCATCGGACTGTCTGACGCCATCTTCGACATCGTGAGCTCTGGCTCTACGCTGGTGAGCAACCGTCTGCGTGAGGTGGAAGTGGTGATGAAGTCGGAAGCGCTGCTGATAGGAAACAAGAACATCAGTGCCGAGAAGCAGGAGGTGCTGGACGAACTGCTGTTCCGCATGAATGCGGTGAAACTGGCAGAGGACAAGAAATATGTGCTGATGAATGCGCCGAAGGACAAGGTGGATGAGATCGTCTCTGTATTGCCTGGCATCAAGAGTCCGACGGTGATGCCACTAGCACAGGAGGGTTGGTGCTCCGTGCATACGGTGCTGGATCAGAAGCGTTTCTGGGAGATCATCGGGAAGCTGAAGGCGCTCGGTGCTCAAGGCATCTTGGTGCTTCCGATAGAGAAAATGATTGTTTAGTTAAAATTGAGAATTGAGAATTGAAAATTATAGCTATGCAGGATTCCTGACAGAAAGCTTATGTCATAATTTATAATTCATAATTCATAATTTATAATTCATAATTTATGAAAGACGTATTTTTTCCTGATAGAAGCGAATGGAGCGCATTGCTGAAGCGCCCGTTGATAGAGGCTGAGGCACTCTTTGATACCGTCCGCCAGATCATCGGTCAGGTGAAGGAGAGGGGAGATGCTGCTGTGCTGGAGCTGGAAGCGAAGTTCGACAAGGTGCAGCTGTCGTCTCTGCAGGTGTCTGCAGAAGAGATGGACGAGGCAGAAGGCTTGGTGTCTGAGGAACTGAAACAAGCCATCCTCACCGCCAAGGAGAATATTGCCGCCTTCCATGCCGCACAGAAGTTCGATGGCATAGAGGTGGAAACCTGTCCGGGCGTACATTGCTGGCAGAAATCAGTCCCCATTGAGAAGGTGGGACTCTATATCCCCGGTGGCACGGCTCCACTCTTCTCTACGGTGCTTATGCTGGCCGTCCCTGCACAGATTGCCGGCTGTAAGGAAATAGTACTCTGCACCCCTCCTGCAAGAGATGGCAAAGTGCATCCAGCCGTGCTCTATGCCGCACGGGTGGCAGGTGTCAGCCGTGTGTTCAAAGCCGGTGGCGTGCAAGCCATTGCAGGAATGGCATACGGCACAGCCTCCATTCCGAAGGTCTACAAGATATTCGGTCCGGGTAACCAGTACGTCATGGCTGCCAAGCAGTTGGTGGGCCTCCACGAAGTGGCCATCGATATGCCAGCCGGTCCTTCTGAAGTGGAGGTGCTGGCCGATGAGACCGCCAATCCCGTATTCGTGGCAGCCGATTTGCTCAGTCAGGCAGAACACGGCGTGGACAGTCAGGCCATGCTCATCACCACATCGGAGGCATTGCTGCAGGCTGTCAGGGAAGAAGTAGAGCGTCAGCTCTCCGTATTGCCACGAAAGGACATTGCCACTAAGTCGTTGGCAAACAGTAAACTGATACAGGTACACAGCATCGATGACGCGGTGGAGATGACCAACGAATATGCACCGGAGCACCTCATCATACAGACGAAGGACTATCATGCCGTGGCAGAACGCGTGGTGAATGCCGGGTCTGTGTTCCTTGGCAGCTATGCCTGCGAGAGTGCGGGCGACTATGCCTCTGGAACCAATCATACACTGCCGACCAACGGCTATGCGAAGGCTTACAACGGTGTGAATCTGGACAGCTTCCACCGTAAGCTCACGTATCAGGAACTCACGGCACAGGGCCTCCGTAACATAGGCCCCGCTGTGGAAGTAATGGCTGCCAATGAGCAACTGGACGGTCACCGCCATGCCATGACGGTGCGCTTGCAGTCGCTCGGCGATGAAGGCATGGAAACTCCAGCCTTTGATCTCAAGCGACTGACGCGTCCGAATATCAGGAACTTGAAACCCTATTCCTCTGCTCGCGATGAGTATAAGGGCGTGGAAGCCAGCGTCTTCCTCGATGCCAACGAGAATCCGTATAACAGTCCGCTGAACCGCTATCCCGATCCGCTGCAGATGCGAGTGAAGGAGAAACTGGCCGCCGTGAAAGGTGTGGCCGTGGAACAGATCTTCCTCGGAAACGGCAGCGATGAAGCCATAGACCTGCCATACCGCTGCTTTACCCGTCCGGGCATTGACAATGTGGTGGCCATAGAGCCTACATACGGCATGTATAAGGTCTGTGCCGACATCAACGATGTGGAATATCGTCCCGTGTTGCTCGATGAGCATTTCCAAATCACGGCGGACAAACTGTTGGCCGCCTGCGATGCACATACCAAGATCATCTGGATATGCTCTCCTAACAATCCAACGGGAAACAGCATCAATCCTGCGGAGGTGCAGAAGGTGATAGAGCAGTTCCGTGGCATCGTGATAGTGGATGAGGCCTATTCCGATTTCTCGGCACAGAAACCTTGGCGACTGACACTGGAGGAGCATCCTAACCTTATCGTACTCAATACGTTCAGTAAGGCATGGGGACGGGCAGCTATGCGTCTCGGCATGGCGTTTGCCAGCAAGGAGATCATCTCTATATTTAATAAGGTGAAATACCCTTACAACGTGAACCAACTGACACAGCAGGAGGCTCTTGCCGCTCTGGATAAGG
Organism: uncultured Prevotellaceae bacterium; assembly: GCA_937891085.1. Lineage (GTDB taxonomy): Bacteria > Bacteroidota > Bacteroidia > Bacteroidales > Bacteroidaceae > Bacteroides. The sequence continues at coordinate 7,125 of CALAEY010000126.1, forward strand.
CCGCAGAGGTGAAGCTTTGGGTGGATGACATCCTGCGAGAGCGCACCACGCTGATGGAGCGTTTCGCAGCGCTGGAGATATGTGATAAAGTCTATCCTACAGACGCGAACTTCTTTCTGGCGAAGGTGACGGATGCCAATCGCATCTACCAATACTTGGTGAGTGAGGGCATCATCGTGCGCAACAGAAATAAGGTGGCTCTCTGCGGCAACTGTCTGCGCATCACCATCGGTACGCCGGAGGAGAATAAAACCCTGCTGCACTCGTTGAGTGGGTTTAGGGTTTAGAGTTTAGGGTTTAGGGTTTAGGGTTTAGGGTTTGGGGTTTAGAGTTTAGAGTTTAGGGTTTAGAGTTTAGGGTTTAGGGTTTAGAGTTTAGAGTTTAGGGTTTAATGTTTAATGTTTAACGTTTAACGTTCAATGAAAAAAGTCCTTTTTATCGACCGTGACGGCACGCTGGTCATCGAACCGCCTATCACCTATCAGGTGGATACTTTCGAGCAGTTGGAGTTCTATCCAGGCGTGATGCACCATCTGGGCTTCATCCGCTCCAAACTCGACTTTGAGTTTGCGCTGGTGAGCAATCAAGACGGATTGGGGAAACCCTCCTATCCGCGTGAGCGCTTCGATGCCATTCAGCGACTCATCATGCAGACACTGGAAGGGGAGGGTATCACCTTCGATGAAATCTATATAGATCCCAGTACGCCAGAGGAGCATTCGCCCAACCGAAAGCCTCGTACGGGCATGCTGGGAAAGTACATCGACAATCCGGAGTACGACTTGGCGGGCAGCTTCGTGATAGGCGACCGCTACACGGATGTGGAATTGGCACACAATCTGGGATGCAAGGCCATCTTGCTGCAAAAGGATAAGAGTTCCTTGCGACTGAAGAGCGAGGGAGGCGAAACGGAAGTGCCAGGATTGGCAGAAGATTGCGTCTTGGCCACTACCGACTGGGCACGTGTGGCAGAATTTCTCTTCGCGGGAGAGCGCACTGCCGAAGTGCATCGTGTGACCTCTGAGACCGATGTGTATGTGTGGCTCAATATCGACGGCACGGGGACATGCACCATAGATACAGGCTTGGGCTTCTTCGACCACATGTTGGAGCAGATAGGAAGGCATGGCGGCATGGACTTCACGATAAAGGTGAAGGGCGACCTCCACGTGGATGAGCACCACACCATAGAAGATACGGCCATCGCACTGGGAGAGTGTCTGTATCAGGCACTTGGCAGTAAGCGCGGCATTGAGCGTTACGGCTTTGCCCTTCCCATGGATGACTGTCTCTGTCAGGTGTGTCTCGATTTTGGCGGTCGTCCGTGGCTCGTCTGGGACGCAGAGTTTCATCGGGAGAAGATAGGCGAGATGCCTACGGAGATGTTCCTCCACTTCTTCAAGTCGCTCAGCGACAATGCCCGTATGAACCTCAACATCAAGGCCGAAGGTGCCAACGAGCACCACAAGATAGAGGGCATATTCAAGGCATTGGCACGGGCATTGAAGATGGCTGTGCGGAGAGATATTTACCACTATGAGCTTCCGAGCTCTAAGGGTCTTCTTTAAGTTCTAAGTAAATGAAAGATAGGGGAATATTTAGGCGTACGGAGCTCCTTTTAGGAGCAGATAAGATGGAGCTACTGGCACAGAAGCGCGTGATAATCTTCGGTGTCGGTGGTGTAGGTAGCTGGTGTGCAGAAAGTTTGATACGTTCGGGCATCGGACACCTCACTATCGTAGATTCCGATCGCGTTTGCATCACCAACGTCAACCGTCAGCTTATGGCTACCATGCATACGGTGGGACAGGTGAAGGTCGATGCACTCAAGACCCGTTTGCTTGAGATAAATCCTGAAGCAGATATCACTGCGTTGCAAAAAGTGTATACGGAGGAGACCGCGGACGATTTTCAGATAGAGACCTACGACTATATCATAGATGCCATAGATAGCTTAAAGGACAAGGTGCTCCTTATACAACGAGCTACTCGTACCAAAGCTGGTTTTTTCTCATCCATGGGTGCAGCGCTGAAGATAGACCCCACTAAGATACAGGTCGCAGAGTTCTGGAAAGTAAAAGGCGACCCTTTAGCACGCGCTTTGCGTCAGCGTTTTAAGAAGCAAGGAGTCTATCCTGCACGCAAGTTCAAATGTGTTTTCAGTGAAGAATTGGTGCAGAATCAAGGTGTAAACCGTTCTTGTGGCACCAGTATGTGTCTTTGCCCCAAGGCAATGAGTGGTCCTGGTGATCCTGCCTTGCTCAATCATGAATGGTGTACCTCCAAGGCTCAAATCAACGGCACATTAGCACACATCACCGCCATCTTCGGCTTCATGCTTGCAGGTCTGGTGATGGAGAGTATTTTGAATGAAGAATAGAGTGATGTCAAAGAATAAAAGAATATATGGAAGATGGATACTGACCATGCTTGTGGGCATTGGTATCTTCTTATTGTGTCTTTTTCCTTTGAGGGCTTTATTGAACTATCACGAAGAGTCGCACCTCTTCAGATGGACAACCTACTACTTCAGAGAGCAGATGGCATCGTGGCAAGGGATTCAGGAGTATGTGGCTTCATTCATCGTGCAGTTCTTCTACGTGGCTGCCCTCGGAAGCCTTATCCTTGCGGTGATGGTCATGGCATTTCAGCGACTCACATGGTGGCTGCTGAAGCGAGTGGGGAGGTGGAAAGTACCACTCTATCTGCTAAGTTTCCTCCCCGCTCTCGGCTTGTTCTTCTACTGCTTCATTCCGAAGGAATACCTGAACAACGAGCAATTCCGTGAGATAGTGACATACGACTATCTGGAGCGTACACATCAGTGGGAAGCGATACTGAAGCAGACGAAATCGGACCCTCCGAAAACGGAGTGCGGCATCTGGTGTACAAACTATGCCTTAGCGATGACTGGATGTCTGGATCAGATGGAGTCTTATCCGCAATGCGGTCCGCAGGGATTGCTCAACGATGCCATGCAGAAGCCGTCGTTCTCCCTCTATTCCATGAGCGATATCTATTTTCAATTAGGATGTGTCAACGAAGCAGAGCGCATAGCTTTCAATGCGAAGCAATATCTGCCCAATGAGCATAAGAGCGGGAGGCTTTACAGGCGTTTAGCAGAAGCAAACATCGTGAATGGGCATTACGACATAGCGGCCAAGTATTTGCATTTCTTGGAGTCCACTATCTTTTATCGCAACTTTGCCAAGCGTTGGCTCTCTGATATGGGGGATGAGGCCAAAGTGGAAGCTGCTTATGGTCGTATGCGACAGCTCCGTCAGAAGGAGAATCGTTGGCTCACTTCCAATGCGAAGGAGATAATGCTTTTACGGTTAGTTGACGAGAACAAAGAAAACCAAATGGCATTTAACTATCTGGTAGCTTACAGATTACTGCAACTGGGATATATCCAAAACGATAACGAAAGATGACACGCTTAGTATATATATGGCTTACGATCAGCCTTTTAGTTGGCTGTACTTCACTTCCGGAGCATCCGCAAATCAGTGATGCCCTGCCGCCTATATTCCCAGATTATATAGGTGTCACAATCCCCGATGGCATCGCTCCGCTGAATTTCGACGTGAAAGGGCATAAGGGGGCGGAAGTCATCGACGTCATAGTGAAAGGCGGAAAGGGTGGTGAGCTGCATACCAATGGCAAGTATGCCCGTTTCGACATGGAAGAATGGCATGCACTGATTCATCAGAATGTAGGCGACAGTCTCACTCTGACCGTAAGCATTAGGGAAGATGGTGCATGGACGCAATATAAGCCTTTCAGCATCTATGTGAGTGCTGATGCGTTGCAGGAATGGGGATTGACATACCGAAGAGTGCCGCCTGGCTATGATGCATATGGAAAGATGGGACTCTATCAGCGTGAACTCAGCAGTTTCGAGGAACAGGCATTGGTGGAGAATACGGCTATTGATCAGAATTGCGTCAACTGCCACACCATGAATCGCGGAAATGCCGAACAATTCACTTTCCATGTCAGAGGGAAATACGGAGCGACGATCGTTGGCAATAATGGCAATATGGACGTACTGACCCCTCAGAATCAAGAACTTGGCGGCGGAATGGTGTATCCGTTCTGGCATCCTTCGGGAGAGTATATCGCCTATTCCACGAATGACACCCATCAGAATTTCCACCAACTGAACGATCTGCGTGTGGAGGTGTATGATAGGAAGTCGGACCTCATCCTCTATAAGCCATCTACCCATGAGATACTCCTCGACAGTATAGTGGCAAGGTCCGATTTACTGGAGAATTATCCAGCCTTCTCTCCAGACGGCGAATGGCTCTATTTCACATCGGCACAGCGCGTAGACACTATTTGGAAGAATTACCAAGAGATCCAGTACGACATCTGCCGTATCCGTTTTGATGCCGCAACGGGACAGTTAGCCGACAGCATAGAGACGGTGGTGGATGCCCGCAGTATGGGAAAGAGTGCCAATATGCCTCGCATCTCTTTTGATGGTAGGTTCTTGCTCTACACGCTCTCCGATTATGGCTGTTTTCCTATCTGGCATCCGGAGGCCGATCTGTGGATGATGGATCTGGAGACGGGAGAGTCTTTCCCTCTCGATGAGGCGAATAGTGACGACTCTGAGAGTTTCCACAACTGGAGTCTCAATTCCCGTTGGATCGTTTTCACTACGCGAAGAGATGACGGCCTCTACACTACACTCTATCTGGCACACATCGATGAGCAAGGAAAGGCATCAAAGCCTTTCTGTCTGCCACAACAGAATCCGAAGGAATACTTTGCAGAAACCATCTATTCCTTTAATACACCGGAATTTGTGCAGACGCAGATTCATCGTGAGGCCTCACAACTGTACAAACGCTTGCTGGGCAGTGAGCGCGTTTCCACTGATCTGAAAGTAGCGAATTAGAATTTTATTATTACCTTTCCTCTATAAAACCGAAAAGAAATCTCCGCAGAAGTAACTAAAAATGGG
>CALAEY010000127.1 GCA_937891085.1 uncultured Prevotellaceae bacterium
TTGGGCATCGAATCTACAATAGAAACCTATCGGCTGGTTGCGGATAATCATTTAAATTAATGTTACTCATAATCACTAACTTTTAGTCCAAAGTAATCTTCGGATATAGTGGTACACTGATTTTCCTTATCTCTATGCAGAGTATAGGTCTTTGCCACATACGCTTCTATTTTCTCGAAATCATGCTCAGTAGTGATTTCTGTGTCAGTACTAAGCAAGATGGTCTGGTGAGCCAGATCTGGAAAATACTTTTCAAGGATAACTTCACGACTTTCCTTGTCTAGTACACCCATCACTGTGTCTATCATCACAGGTGGCTCATAGTCGCCCAGGTTGTAGAGCACTTTCAAGAGAACTTGCATCACAGTCTGTTTTGCACCAGCATTCAGTTGACTAAGGTATATTTCGTTACCATTCTTATGGAATATCTTGAAGGAAATGTCATCGCTATCGTTAGCAGACAATTCCACTCTGCCCACAACACCAGCATAAACGATAAGATTAATGTTCAACTGATCACGCATCATTCGTTCTATACTGGCTTTCTTTGCTCTAAGCAATTTGGCAGAGAGAGTTTTGAAGAAGTCTGGCAAAATGCAGAGCATATCATATTGCGGATCTGGCACCTGAGGGATATCATAGTCATAAGTAGCAATCTTCTTTTCCAGGTCTTTCACTTCATTCTTTTTGTTTTCTATCGTCTCTCTCAGTTCTTTTATTCTTTGAGTATTTCTCTCATAAAGCTCTAAGAAAGTATAGTCGCTCCCATTCAATGTTCGCTGATACTCTTTGAGCTTCTCCTTTTGCAGAGGCATTTGAGCGATTTCTTGGTTCAATTTATCTCGCTTTTCATCTAAAGCTATAAATGGGTTTTCTACTGCTGTAGTAACTAGTTTATCCAGAAGCGCGACCTCTGCAGTTGATAGAAATGAATATTTGTCTTCTACAGTATTCGCTTTTTCCTGTAGAAGTTTCAACTCATTGACCAATGAAGGAATATCTATAACACCAGACCTGACATATCGATCTTCTATCAAGTAAACCAGCTGCTTTGTGATACCTTCTATCTGGTTGTCTGTCAGCATATTCACGCGAGCATCTTTTACGTCTTGTTTGGCTTGTATGATCACGTCAATTTCCGTTTTGATAATACTGGCCAATTTGGGATAGATGACCTTGGTCTCCAGATCTTTTGCAAGTGTATCTATGTCTTGGCTGTATTTACTTTCTTGCTCAATCGTATTCTTGATAGACTGCTCTAGTCTACTCATCATCTCACGAGTCACTTCGTCAGCATCTTTCCCCTCTTTTACTTGATCATATTGTTCTTTATTGTCATTTGCATAATTTAGGGCAGCAGCGTATTCGTCGTTTAACTTTGCAATTTCATCTTCAAGGTCTTGTTTGTCTTTCGTTAGTTTAGAGTATTCTTTCCTGATATTCTCATTGGCCATACGTTCTGCCTTCTTCTCTGCCAAAAGAGTTTCAGATACTTTTCGCATCTGAGCGTATTTATTGAAGCCCATCACAGAATTGATGTTCTTCATGATGAGTTTGTTTATCTGCTCTTCTTTCACTAAGTCTGATGTCTTCATGGCATCAAACAGGAAATAGTTGCTAAGTTCGGCTGGGAGATTCGCAGCTATTATTTTGTTTACAATGTCTTCATTTGTCGCTCTCTGTGAGGCTGGTGTGCCAGAGCCATAGGTGAATTGATTACCACCCATAAACAGGGTTACTGATTCAAGAACCCTGTTGTCATCCAGCATATAAGCTCTTTTCAGCTTATATTGCTGCTCTTGGTTTAATACCATTCCAGAAAACTGAATCTCCAATACGATTTGCTTTTTCTCCATGCCTTGCTCGTTCTTAACCCCAGCATTGAAGATTTCCTCAAAATGACGTGCATTCTCTATTTTCAGGCCGTATAGTGCGTGATAGATAGCGTCAAACAGTGTGGTCTTACCACAGCCATTACCACCACCTACGAGGACGATAGGTCTTTCATCTGTCACTTCTAGGTTCAAATCAAGACTCTTGTAAGTCTTGTAATTTTCAGCATGTATCTTCTTTATTTTCATACGCTACAGATTCTTTAGAGCCTTTTTCACTATTCTGGCAAGTTTCTTCTCCTCTACAACGTTTTGGTTATTACGCTCTTCGTTGTAGGGTTTCAATAAATTTTCTTTCAGCCAGTCGGGATCAATACCGCTGTCTTGGCATGATTGCTCAATCAATGCCATGTCTTCCTTTCGCACTCCATAATGCAGGAATGTACTATCGATTCCTTTTCTCATATCTAGTCAGCTTTCTTGTTTATACATATTGGTCAGGGAAGAAGGTTTCCCATCCTGTTACATTCTCTGTAGTGTCTATGTGGAAATGCGAGTAATGCCAAACGCCTTGTTTTTCCACAATGATGCCTCCCTTCAATTTCTTGTCAGCCATGTAGTCTATCAGAGCATTGTGCTTATTTGGAGCTTCAGAATCGCTGTTTTCCGTCTTGGTGTCAAAAAGGAAAATCTGCCCGTTCTTCATCCTCACCACAAAGTCGACGTAGAACAATGCCTTCTCGCCTTGTGAGTTCACATAGGGGATACTGTAATGTTGCTTTCCTTCATCACCATTTTTATACCACCAATCTATGCTAGCTTTGTTGCTTTCTAGATATTCAGAAAATCTTCTTTCTGGATTTGATGCAGCATTAAGTTCTATAAATGGCAGCAGTGCATGATCTTCCACCTTACCCACCGCATGATGGGTACTTTCTTTGTAGATCCGTTCTGCAGGAACTTCCCATACATAAGCCTCAAACGAACGTTCCTTGGCAGCTTGCTGGCGTTTCAGGAGTATGCGCTCATAGTTGTCGAGTGCCTTTGTGATAATATCCGTGAACTTAGGCTTGTTGGCATAATATAGAATCACTTTCATGGCATCTGTCTCGAACAACTCAAACAGTTCTTCCATAGCCTGAAGCAGGTAGCCAGCCAGCACATCAGTACTATGTGCTTTCTCGAAATGTCCTAATAGGGATCTGCAATAGTCTATGTATATGCGACGCACTTCGCCTGCACTCTTGGCAAATTCGTGCTTCTTGCCTTCTACATCGATAATACCTACTTCGTTTTGGAAAACTATATTCTCTGGCACAGCCACCCCTAAACGAGTGACATCAAATTTGATGTGTTCGTTTTGGGCCACTTGTTTCTGGTTTTGGGCAGCGATGCTTTCTGCTGGAACTGGTTCTGGAGTTTCTTCGTCATCAAAGCTGAAGCTGAATTGCTGATATTTCACCAGCCAGTTTCTACTGAAGCAGTCTATCAGTACTTTCTTAAAGTCTGGCCCCAGACGATTACGGTCAGAACTTTTATAGACACTATAATAAGACTGTAGCGCCACATTCTCCAGATTCTCGCGCCTGATGGCTTGCAGGGCATCTTTATTCAGATAATCCATATCTTCTGCTACTATCTGAATCTGGTCTTTGCTGATGTCGGTATAGACATAGCCCACATTCAGCAGGTCGTTCTTGTAGAATTTCTGCTCAGGCATACGCAAGATACGCCCAACGGTTTGAATGGTAAACTGGTTGCTTTGCAGCTTTCTGAAAATCAAAAGTACTGCTGCTCTCGGGCAGTCCCATCCCAAGGCAATGGCCTGTTTGAATAGTAGCACTTCTGTTAGGTTGTCTGGTTCTTCCAGCCCATCGAGGTTGGCTTTTTCATTAGAAAGCCATACTGCGAGTTTTAAGTTTTCCGTAGTTATGTCCTTGATAGCCCGCAAGTACGTCTTCACTTGTTCTGCAATGGCAGCATCCTCAGAAGTCATGCTTTCAGAGGTGTCATTGGGAAGCTGGATGAGCAGGAGCGGATTGATGTTCGTTCCTTCTTTCTTATATGCTTCTGCCAATAGCTTTCGTTTCTCCAAGGCACACTCTATGAGATGGATGTTTAATTCGTTTTCATCATTATACCCCTTAGTGATGTCAGGATTTAGCGCCACCTGTTTCTTTATCATTTCCTCATTCACCACTTCTTCACGATTGACAGTGACTTTATGGTCTGAGTTTGTCTTTGGAGTGGCAGAGATGCGTATTTCCACCTTGGGGTTAATTCTTTGCAGCACTTTGGCACTCTTGTCTGCAGACTTTGACCAGAACAGATGTTCCTCGTCTATCACCACGATGATAGGAAGCCCCTGCTCTTCCTGAGTTCTGCGGGTTATCTCATAGAGTGAAGCACTCTGTTCAGAGTCTCGCACTATAAGGTTCTTCTCTTTGTTTATACTCTCCCAGTTGACAAACAATATCTCACCAGGCTTGATAGTGCCTTCGCTCTGATCTATCTCATCATACATCACTGGCTTCAGCAGACGGCTTTCAGTGAAGTAGTTCTTCATTTTGAAGTAACTCTGCTGGTGCAGTTTGTTTGGAGCAATCCATATATAAGCCACCTGCTGGTAGGGGCTATCACCACGACTCTGCAGCTCTTCTGTCAGGTTGGCAAGCATCTGAGAAGCCATCACCGTTTTTCCAGACCCAGTAGGAGCTTTGAAGATAAGCGTCTTTCTATTTCCTGAAAGACGAAGCAGGTCTATGGTCTCTTCTACCAACTTGCGTACTGCTTTTTGTTGAAACTTCAATTCTTTCATACTTCGCCTCCTTCCTCTTGTCCAGCAAACAAGTCTGTTGGAAACTCCGTTTCTTCCTTTGTTTCTTCTTCAAATGTCTTCTCTCTGCGTTTTGGCAGTACCTTCTGGTAGGCATCGTAAATGGCAGCAGGAAGAGCCACCAGTTCTACTTTGTCTTCTACCTCAATAAAGTTATCCGTGAAAGCATAGCGGCCAGGAGAGAATACGTAGATCTTCAAACGACTCTTGCCAAAGTCCATTTTCTTGATTTCATCAACAATCACATCTATCAGTTCTTCATGATAGATGATAAGCATGTGCTTATTCTCGTCACTGAAGTAACGTGCCAAGTTTAGTTTTAGTTTAAGATGCCCAAACGTCTGCTTTTCTTCATAGAGGTCTTCCTTAATGCAGAGCAGGTCTGTGGCAGCTGCCACCAAATCGCGCATGTTTTTCTGCGTTCTGTCACGAGAAATGAAGTCTGTCTTATAGTAACGAAGAGTGTTATCCTTCAGACCTTCCACTTTTACGCCTTTAGGAGTGGTATAGCCATTGATTACTCGTTTATTGCGCTCATAGGTCACTTCCTCACAAATATTATTTTCGTTGTTGGTCACCAAAATGCATTGTCTATGCCCTCCATCTTCTGCATTTAGTTGCATAGTGGCATGAAGAGTGGTGCCTGATCCAGCGAAGAAGTCGAGAATACGAGAGTCTTCATTTGAAGAAATTTGTATTGTTCTTTTAATTAAGCGTGAAGGCTTGGGAGTATCAAAGGGCTTGTCCCCTTCAAATATTGATGCTATTTCTTTTTTAGCTTCATCTGTATGTCCTACCTCAGTATAAGGCCACAAGTTAGTAACAATTTTGCCTCCGACTTTTGTTAAATATGTCTTTCTTCGAAAACCACCTTTACCTTTGTTAGTGAAATAAAATTTTGGCCAAGGCCCCTTTTCGTATTTTTCCCTAGCAAGAGATTGTGCTTCTTCCAAGGGAATTGCAAGTACTATAGCAGGAATGCCTTTTCGTATTTCTTCTATAGGAATACCACAAACTTCCGCTCTTTCTTTATCATCATTTAGCAACTCATACTTATATGGAACCCATTTATTCATTTCTGCTAACATGCTATCCTGGTGCAAAGGCCAACAAGCACCTTTGTATGGATATACTAACTCACCTGTAAAAGGATGCTGAATTGCATAAACCATACCTTGATGTGTAGCTGCACTAGGAGCGAATGCATCACTACTTGTCCATGGAGTATGATCATTATCAGGATTCTTATATTTAGAATCCATTTCTGGCGTACGAGGAAGAGGAGTGGGAATCCAGGGAGATAAACGAGAATAAACAATTATATGTTCTTTTTCATTACTTATACCTTTAGAGTCATTTCTCGGTGAATAACTCCTTTGCCATGCAACATCTCCAGCAAAGTTATATTCCCCTAATATTTCATCGCAAAGTAACTTTAAGTTAGCCTGCTCATTATCATCAATAGAAATAAAGATAACACCCCTATCAGATAACAATCGTTTTGCTATCTTCAAACGCTTATTCATAAAAGAGAGCCATTTGGAGTGGCGATAGCTATCCTCAGTATCTACAAACGAATCGTTATAGACAAAATCTTTATTGCCAGTGTTATATGGAGGATCTATATAAATGACATCAATTTTCCCCTCATGGGTATAACTGAGGGCAGTAAGTGCTTCTAAGTTATCACCCTCTATCAGAATATGGTTGGGGGCAGCAGGAGAATCACTTATGATGGCTCTTTCCTTCACTTCACGAAGCACAGGAAGCTCTTCGCGAAGCCGTTCTTCTACTTCTTCTGGCTTATCCTCCCACACCAAACCATACTTCTTGTGCTTGCGAAGAAGACCAATCAAATCGGATTTCTCCTCGGAAGTTAAACCATCTAATATGCGTATCTTGTCTATTAATGCTTGTTTATCCATAGTATAGAGCAGGCCTATAGATCCCAAGAGTCAGCCACCACAAAAAAAAGAAAGCGCAGGATCTGAATATTGTCACTCATCCTACGCAGAGAGGCCTTCGCATTGCCCTTGTATAGCAGAACGAGCAACGCAGAGACCTACGCTTATAGGTATATAATCCACCTATGAAAGGTGTATATATACAGCAATAGGCATCTACTGTTGCTTTGCTCTTTTGCTATACAATAGAAAGGTGCGAAGTTTCTCTGCGCAAAAGACAAAGCGTCAAGTAAACGCTTTCTAAATATGTCTGTTAGCAAATAACTAACGAGGCAAAGGTAAAAAATGAATTGCAGAATTACAAGAGTTGAAGTAAGAAAGTGAAAGCGTGACGCCAAGATTATCTGTCAAATAATAGTAATGCTGTTTTGTCACTACTGTCCCGTTAAGATTTAAAGTCTCGAAATAAACAGAGTTGACTATCATCTTTGGGGAAGTTATTAATTGGTTTGTTAAACAATTCAGGAATGGGTATCTTCTTAAACAACATAGTACCTATGGTCTGGGAAATCATATACAAAGATGGCTCCTCGATATGCATGCGCTTCTTGGCCATAGCCAGTAGCAGGAAAGCACAGGCTGCTATCCAGATTTGTGTATAGACAGCATTCTCTGAGGTTCCGTAAAACGACTTGATATTCAGATGTTGCTTTATCCATTTGAAGAGCTTATGAGAAGCTACACATAAGCTCTTTTATGACAAGTTTATCGTTATGCAAAGTAAAGTGAGAAGTATACCTGATAATCAGATGTTTGTGAGATCACTTCTCACTTCCACTTCACATAATATTAATCCATGTGGTGATAAGTTCCTAAAGGCTTAATAGCGTTCCTTAAATGGTGT
>CALAEY010000128.1 GCA_937891085.1 uncultured Prevotellaceae bacterium
CTCAGAAATTTTTTAACACTTATTTTTTGCTCCAAAGTGAAATTTTTCTGCCTAAAAATTCGAAAACCGCAAAATGGCTGCCGTATATTTGCAGCGTGAAATTCAGGGGAGACGAAGGACAAGCCTCACCTCGAAGAGTAGCCGCAGCGCGAAGTCCAAGCCCTGTGCCATTTCATAAGTTTTAATTTTTAATTTTAAATTTCCCTACTATGTCTATCAAAGTAAAAGCAGTGGAACGCAATGTGTCGTTCCAGAAAGGCGTGGAGAAGTATGCCTATGTGCTCCAAGCCGAAATCTATAGTAAGCTCTCAGCCCAAAAGGTGATTCAGGAGGCAGCCCTCCGCAGTGGCATTCAGCGTGGTGCGCTGAACGCAGCTTGGGAAGCCATCGGTGATGTAATCAAGGCGTGGGCCACCGAGGGCCACAGTGTGGCAGTGCCAGGACTGGGCACCATGCGATTCGGGGTGCGTGCCACCTCAGTGAGTGACGTGAACTTAGTATCTGCCGGCCTTATCACGGGCCGCCGTGTGATCTTCACCCCCAACGTGGATATCAAGCAGGAGCTGAAGGATACCAGCATCAACATCACCTGCTATGACCGCAATGGCAACATCGTGAAGCAGGTCACCTCTACCGATGATGGTGAGGTGGAGGATGAAGAGGCTGGCTCTGGCTCTAATACGGGCAGCACCACGCAGCCTGAAACTGGTGGCTCTGGCTCTACCGAGCCAAGCGGTGGTGACGGCGGTGACAGTGGCATCGGCTAACCTCAAAAGAACGGCCTTGACTCCGACCTCATTTTTGGAGCGTTAAGAGAATGGTGAGCGTTTTCCGTTGAAAGTGCCGCACCGCAAAGAGCGCGAAGCGCACGTCTTGCGGCGCTTAGGAAAACGTGAACCATTCTTAGCGGAAAAAATGCAGTCGGCAGCCTTTCTTGGTTCGTTCTTTCCCCTGCGGGAAAGAATGAACAGACAAAATAACCATTTAAAAAAAAGAATATTATGAAACGAGAAACTTGGAAATTCATCATTCAGACGGCTATCGCCATTCTGACCGCCATCGGCACCACCATCGGTGTAACCTCTTGCATGGGAGTGCTCTGAGAATGGCAGACATTCAGCTCTCGGAGCACTTCCAGCTCCATGAATTCACAGACTCCTTCATCGCCCGCTTGAAGGGACTCAGCAATGAGCCCACAGCGGAGGCGGTGGAGCGTCTGAAGAACCTCTGCCAGCAGGTGCTTGAACCCCTACGGCAGTGGGCAGGCCGACCGGTGCAGATCTCCAGCGGATACCGCAGCCCAGCCGTGAACCTTGCGGTGGGCGGAGTGCCCAGCTCGCAGCACCTCCGGGGCGAGGCAGCCGACATCTTGCTGCCCTCGCTGGAGGTGGGCTGGCAGTGGTTCTGCTACCTGCGTGACCATCTGCCCTACGACCAGCTGATCTGGGAAACCTACCACACGCGCCACTGGATTCACGTGTCTTGCAAGGCAGAGATCAAGGAGAATCGGCATCAGGTGATAGTGCTGTGAGTAGGCGCGGAAATTGCAAATAATGAAGCCTCAATATCGCAATTCCCGCAATTAGTGCCCCCCATTTTTATGGTCTAACTTTGCACTCGGAATCAGAAGAGAAACCGCTGGTTCAGAGTTATCAAATTAAATCAACCAGAGTTGAAGCGGAGGGATGCTCAATGAGATATAGGTGGCCACCCATACCGATGTTTCTCTCGCAATTCAACGAAAGATGAAAAAGAAATTATTTCAGAGTGAAGTGATGCTGCCAGCAGAAGTGACTTATGCAGAGAATGGTGCCGTAGGCATCTGCCCCGTGAGAAAGTGTGAAGTGCTAGAAGGTATCTTGATGCCCGTGGGCAGCAGGAGAGGACGCCTGACTATCGATGAGCAGGGGAAGGCTGCCTTCAAGCCTTATGCCCAGCACCCACAGGCGCGCTATGCGCAGCTGATAACCACCCCTCACGGCGTAGTGAAGGAGGGTCCGCAGAGCGTGATCGTATCCATGAGGTTCCCTAAGCAGATGTCGGCTGCCGAGATGTGCAAGGCCTTTGCCGAAGACAGTTACCTCGTAGAGTTGTTTTTACGTTACTTATCTAAATAAGAGTGCGATGAGTTGTTACAAGATCTATTACAATGCCGACGGGGCTAAGCTGATGCACCCCGTCGGTTCGGCGGCAGAGTACCGCCAGCTGCGCCACACCATCTATCAGATAAACATGGTGGCGAAGGCACGCCGAGGCGAGAAGGTGACAAATAAAAAAGGTGTGCTGGTAGATGCCAAGACCATGCTGCTGCAGATGAACTACAGCTGCCTGCCCAATGCCGACGGCACCCTGAAGGGCAGCACGCACTACTCTACGTCAGTGGGTATGGACATCGACATACATCGGGCCGACTTCGAGAGTGATGCTGCCTATGAGACTAGGCTGGCGGAGGTGCCGCAGCTGGTGCTGCAGAAGAAAGATGAGCTGCACCTGCTGATGCTGGAGCGCAGTGCGGGTAGCACCGATAAGCAGGGCGTACCCAAGGCGGGCTTCCATCTGGTGTTCAGCCGCCGTGCGGAGCTAAGCCAAGAGGAGAACCTGAAGTGGGCTTCTGCCCTGCTGGGTGTCCCCTTCGATGAGGCAGCTAAAGACATCACCCGCGTGTTCTTCACTACCACTGCCAGCGAGGAAGACCTGCTTTACCTCGACGAAAAACTCTTTGTAAATGAAGAATTAATAATGAAGAATGAAGAATCTTCTGCTGCGCAGCCTCATTCTTCATTATTCACTCTTCATTCTTCATTAACCCTTTCCTACCACGGCACCCCTTACTCTGACATCATCGCCAAGTATTGGCAACTGTATAACGATGGGAAGGAACCCTGTGAGGGCGACCGCAACGTGAAGACCTTCGAGCTGGCAAAGATGCTGCGCCATATCTGCGACTACTCGCTGGAGATGCTGATGAGGGTGATTCCGCGCTACGACGGATTTCCTGAGGAGGAATGGCAGCAGACCTTGCAGAATGCCCTGAACGAGGAGCGCAAGGGCATGCCCTACCAGCTGCGCCAAGTGCTGAGTGAACTGAAGAAGGAGCGTAAGCTTCTGGCCGCAGGAGGCACGAAGGACACGCCGCCACAGCGTCCTAAGAAGTTGCCCCGATTGCTGGCTCTGCTCACCTCGAAAGTGCCAGAGATGTATAAGGATGCCGTAGCAGAGGCTGTGTTTCCAGCACTGGGAACGCACCTGCACGGGGTGAAGTTCCTCTACACCGACAACGTGGCGCATGAAGCCACCTTCATGCATGTGCTCATAGCACAGCAGAGCATAGGCAAGGGGCGCATTAAGGAGCCGATCAACTGCATCAATGAAGACATTGCCGCACGTGATGAACCCAACCGCAGGCGGGAAGCGGAATGGAAGCGCAAGAATCCTACGGGCAAGACCAAGGCCAAGGATCCACGCCCCACAGACATCTGCATCCAGCTGGTGATAGACAACCTCACCGATGCGGTGTTCAACCAGCGCGTGGTGGATGTGAATGAGAACGGGCAGCGCTTCATCTATACTATCGTGGATGAGGTGGAAGGACTGCGTAAGGTGACCACCAGCGGGAAGATAGAAGATGTGTCGGTGCTGATACGAAAGGCGTTCGACAATGCCCTGCACGGGCAGGAGCGTGTGGGTGCCGACAGCATCACGGGCATAGCGCCCCTGCGCTGGAACTGGAATGCCAGCAGTACGCCTCCAAACGCCGTGAAATTCTTCCGCCGGGCGGTGAACGACGGCACCCTGAGCCGCCTGAACATCAGCACCATCCTGAAACCTGAAAGACAAAAGGGCGAGAAGAACCATGCGCCTGTGGTGGGTACCTACGATGACGCATTTAAGGAGGCGCTGCGCCCGTATATAGAGCGACTGAATACCGCTTCGGGACTCATAGAGTGCCCGCAGGCTACCAAGCTGGCGCTGCGCTTGCAGGAGGAGCTCGACGAGCGGGCCGACCTCTATGAGAGCGAAGCCTACCGCGTGCTCTCTTACCGTGCCATCGTGATAGCCTTCCTGAAGGCCATGGTGCTCTATGTAGCCGAAGGGCAGCGCTGGAGCCGTGATATAGAGCCGTATGTGTGCTGGAGTGTGCAGATGGATCTGTGGTGCAAGATGCGCTTCTTCGGTGACCAGCTGGAAGAGGAACTCAGCATGGAGAAGAAAATCCTGAACAAGGGACCGATGGACTTGCTCTCCCTGCTGCCTGATGAATTCGGACTGGATGACTACAAGCTGATGCGCCAGCAGCAGGGTAGGCAGGGCGATGGGGGCAGCACCCTGCGCATGTGGAAGAGCCGTGAGTATGTGACCTATGACGAGGGTACCAAGAAGTGGACTAAGACGGAGAAATACTTCGAGAAGAAAGGGTTATGACCATGGCAAGGTTTGACTCTCTGACCGACTTTGTGGCGCTCTGGAATAGGCTGGAAGATACACGAAGGCAGCTGCGTGCTGAGCGAAAGCTGTTCTGCATACGGCGGGTGATTCAGGCGTGGAAGGGCAGTGAAGCTACCGACAACTTGATCTGGGAAATCTGCAACACGGCTGAGCTGTGTGGGTTCGACCCTTTGCCGCTTCCAGCACATGCTCCGCTGATGAGCAGGGAGTTTCTCCGGGCATGGGTAGCTGTGACCGAGGGTATAGGTAGGTACCGAGTGAAACTGAAACTACTGGATCAGGCTTACTCGCAGGTCTTTCCGCAAAGCACGCCTATCAATGTGTGGAAGAAGAAACTCTGAGCGTCACGCGTCACAACGTCACAAGCAGTTTTGGAGGGAGTATCTGTCAGACCGACAGGCCTCCCTCCATTTCTGTAAGGTCTATCACGAGCGGGAAGAGCTGTGGATCTATGCCCTTCGATTCTAGCACAGATGAATCTTGTCTGAGCATTTCTCTGAAGCAGTCGTAGCGCTCTTTGTCGGTACTGGCCAGGGCATGGGCTTCCTTATAGTAGGCTACGGCCTTGCGCAGGCGGCCTTGCACCAGGTGGATATGGCCCAGATTGAGCCAGTCGTGCGGCTGTGCGCCTTGCGCAGTGGCTTTCAGGAAGTATTGTGTGGCTTGGTCATACTTGTCGAGCAAGAACGAACACCAGCCTATGGCACGCCATACCTTGGGGCTCTGGGTGTCCATAAGTTCGAGCTGGAAGAATTTCTGCAGGGCGTCTTCCTTCAGACCAAGATTCATCAGGCAGATGCCTGTATAGTAGATGACGGACTTATTTCCGGGCTGGAGCTCGGACGCCTGCTTGTAGCAGTCTAAAGCTTCCTGATACTCATCGCGGAAGCGGTAGCAGGCACCCAGATGGCGCAGGGTCCAGCTGTTGCCAGGCTGCATACTGTCTGCCTGCTGATAGGTTTGTATGGCTTCATAGATCCATCCTCTTTTCTGAAAACAGAAACCCAGTTTCTGGAGATCGGAAACCTCAGGATGATCCCTGTATGCGAGGAGTGAGAACATCTCGGTGGCATCAGCGTAGTGCTCTGCCTTGAAAAGAACGTTGCCCACCTCACGCAGTTGCTGATCGTCTTGCAGAAAATCCTTAAACAGGGGCACTGTGTAGAATTCGAGCGGTTCGTCGAAGATATCGATGAACTCACTATGGTAGGGATGCAACTTGAAGAAGCGGTAGAGGCTATGGATGTAGTTGCCGGCTATCACGTCTGGGCGCTGGGCATACTTCTCCAGTTCTGGCATGTTCTGGGCGATAATCTCTTGGGCCTCATTGGTGGAGAACCTGCCTATCAAGAGTTGTTTCTGCTGCTCAGGAATGGCGGGGAACACGCTGAGCATGGAGTATTTGTCGCTGTCGCAGATGCCGGAGCTTCGGAGGATGAGGTCTACGGCTTCCTCGACCTGTGGCTGCCCGCCGCTGGCGCTGGCCACCATGGAGTGCTGGCGGTAGTAGGGGAGGAACCAGTGGGCGATGACGTTGAAGAAGGGGTATTGCTTCATCAGCGAGAAGGTGCTCATATAGACATCGCTGCCCTCCATGATCAGCTCGTTCATCTGCCTGATTTTCTCATCGAGCTCCGGACTCAGGCTGCCCCAGTCGGGGTTCATGTCATTCTCCTCAGAGACATCGACGCCATGGCTCAGCTGCTGCATCTTGCGCACCATCTCAGGCAGGATTTCTTCTCTGATCTTCTGAGTGACTTTCTGAGTGTCTTGTGCCTTGAGCAGCTGTATATAGATGGTAAGGATGGCAGTGCGGAAGTCGGGATCGTCTTTCAGCAGTTGGAACCTGCTCAGCAGCTCGGTGTAGAACTCCAGGCGTATGCCGTAGCGGTAGAGCACCAAGGTGAGGCAGGTCAGGGCACGTATGCGTACCTGAGGGCCGGCATGTTTCACGGCCTCGAGGGCGAAGTCTATCTTGCGCCGGTCGAAGCTCTGCAGCAGGCTGAGGGTGACGGCACTGAGCAGCAGGCAGAGATCGGCGGGTATCAAGAGCTCTGACTGCAGGGCCTCGGAGGCGGCATCATGCTCCTCGGCGGTCCACTGGGGGCATGACCATACACGGTCGAAGAGCTTGTCTTGCCATGCCTCATGGCCGAGGTAGGCTCGCTTCAGGGAGCTGGGGCGGCTGTCGGTGAGCTGCAGCACGGCAAGGTCGTCGGTGAATGACTCCAGCTGGCTGATGATCTGGCGCAGCGATTCCCCTTGCTGGCATTTCTTGTAGGTCTGGACATACAGCAGGGTGGTGTACTGGCAGAGCAGGAAGTGGCGCAGACGGTCGGCTATCTCCCAAGCATCGGCGATGAGCTGGGTGTGGAACTGTCTGCGCTGAGGGTCGTCAATGCCCTGCACCAAGTATTGGAGCATGTAGTGGTAGGAGGTCTTCAGCTTCTCCAGCTGGCTGCTCAGCTCCCAGTTGGCGTGTGTGAGCAGCAGGTTCTCCATCTCGCGGATGCCCTCCAGCAGATGTTGATCCATAAGACTATACTCTATCTCCTTGTAACTATTCTCTATGTTTTTCAGACTGATTTGCATGATGTATCAGAAACTAACTTGAAATGCGGCTTGCAGCAGATTGTAGTTGTCGGAGTTTTTCACATCTCGGTTGGTGTACATGAAGCGCAGGCGGCAGCCCTTGTAGAACCACCACTGCAGACCGGCTCCTAGACCAGTCTGTGCCAAGTCGTATTTCTTGTTTTGATTAAAGTATTCGTAGTTGAGCAGGAGGTCCAGGTCGTCGACCACGGTGAATACACCGAGGGCGTACCAGCCTTCGCTCTTGATATGTCCGTCTTTACCTCCCAGATACTCGGCGCGGACCTTGATCTTAGGCAGCGTGAGAGTGCCACCCAATGCCCAGCGGTCGCGGTTGTAGTCTTCGCCTTCGTAGATGTCCATCAGTCCATTGGAAGCGATGGCGTGTCCTCGGCCGTCATAGTAGGAGCCGCTGAGGGCCACTTCCGGCGTGATGTTATAGATGAGGCGCAGAGCGAGGTCTTTGTCCTTATTGCCATCGCGGCGGTTGATGCCCTGTCCGTTCATCAGGGAGAGGTCGTAGTGCAACACCTTATTAAATAAGTCACCACTCACCAGCAGACCCAAGTCGCGCCCCGCATGGTTGCCTTGCAGCACATCGCCCGACCAGCCCACGTAGTAGCGTGTAGCCATGGAAGCATCGTCTATCAGGTCGGCTGCGGTAGGCGAGGTCATGTTCTCCAGACCGAACATGGTCTTGAACTGACCTACACGTACGCTCAGTTCATCGGCGAACTTGTATTCGGTATAGAGCTCTTGCGAGGTGGAGTTGGAGTACTCGAAAGCCAGGAAAGCCGTCCAGCGGTCGGTGATACGCCCTCGGATGTTGAAGGCGGCACGCTTATGGTAGAAGGAACTCTCCTCGGTCTGTGAATTGTAGTCGTAGCCTCCCTGAAGGAAACCACCAATGCTGATGCGGTCGCTGATGCTGCCGA
The DNA here is from genome assembly GCA_937891085.1 of uncultured Prevotellaceae bacterium. Lineage (GTDB taxonomy): Bacteria > Bacteroidota > Bacteroidia > Bacteroidales > Bacteroidaceae > Bacteroides. The sequence goes on from CALAEY010000128.1 coordinate 7,974, forward strand.
TGGCCTCAGACAGCGTCAGATCCTTGTTTTGCTGCTGAGCCATAGTGAGTAAAGGCAGCAGACAGAGTAGGGAAAGAAGTGCTTTTTTCATAGATGTTATTTTTTTAAGATTTGGGACAAAGATAATAAAAAAACACGAATTACACGGACCTTCTGATATAAATCCGCATAATTCGTGCTTTTATAATAGCTCTAAGCTCTAAACTCTAAGCTCTAAGCTCTAAACTCTAAGCTCTAAGCTCTAAACTCTAAGCTCTAAACTCTAAGCTCTAAGCTCTAAGCTCTAAACTCTAAACTCTAAACTCTAACCCCATCACTTGCTGATAGCTTCAACGCCTGGGAGCACCTTACCCTCGATAGCCTCGAGCAGAGCGCCACCACCAGTTGAGATGTAGCTAACCTTGTCGGCCAGACCGAACTTGTTCACGCAAGCCACTGAGTCGCCACCGCCGATGAGTGAGAAAGCACCCTCTGCTGTAGCCTCTGCGATGGCCTCACCGATGGCGCGGCTGCCGGCTGTGAAATCATCGCACTCGAACACACCTGCGGGACCGTTCCAGAGGATGGTCTTGGCACCCTTGATGGCTGCTGCAAATGCCTTCTGGCTCTCAGGACCAGCATCTACACCTTGCAGATCGGCAGGAATCTCGTTGGCAGGGCAGGTGATGATCTTAGAACCTGGCTTCACGGTCATAGTACCGAAGTCGAGGCCGTCGGTAGCTGTACAGTCGCTGCCCAGAACCAGCTCTACGCCGTTCTTCTTAGCCAGCTCCTCAACACCTAAGGCTACGTCCA
>CALAEY010000129.1 GCA_937891085.1 uncultured Prevotellaceae bacterium
CCCATTTTTAGTTACTTCTGCGGAGATTTCTTTTCGGTTTTATAGAGGAAAGATAAATATAATCTTTGATTTATTAAAAATTATTTTGCAAGGACTAAAAAACTCATACCAACGAGAAAATCTTATCCATCAGATGCCACTTATCGGTGGAGGGGACATTGGGATCACAGCCTTGCATTTGTGCCACGTAAGCCTCACACTCTGCTTGACGGGGAAGTTGGGAAAGGCGCTGGTTGTCCTTCACGAAGTCGAAATCATCAACGGTGTCCATGATCATGAACAGACGGGTGCCGTAGCGATATATCTGCATATCGAGGATACCCACAGAGAGAATCCCCTCACGTATCTCGGGCCAGATGTTGGCATGTGCCTCCTCATAGCGTGCTATCATCTCTGGATCGTCACGCAACTCAAGTGTTCTGCAATATCTTTTCATTCTGACCAACTATTAAAGCATAAACCAATACCACCACAAAGCACACGAACGGCACGATGAACGAAAGTCCCATGTGACCGCCATCGATGATAAGCGCCTGCAGAGGAGGAAGCAACGAGCCCCCCAAAATAGCCATGATAAGCCCCGCAGAACCGATCTCCGTATCATCTCCCACGCCTCCAAGAGCCAGTCCGTAGATGGTAGGGAACATGAGCGACATGAAAGCACTGACGCCCACCAAACTGTAGAGTCCCACACGTCCGCCCACCAGCATGACCATTAACAGCAGCAGAGCTGCCATCGCTGCAAATGCCGATAGTATCTTCGTTGGCGTGACGTATTTCATCAGCCATGTGCAGACGAACCTTGAGGCACAGAACAGCACCATAGCGATGATATTCAGCCGCTGAGAAGCTATCTCCGCTGCTTGCTCCGCCATTCCTTCGGCCATGAAAACCTGCGTGCCATATTGGATGATAAACGTCCAGCACGTGATCTGTGCGCCCACATAGAAAAACTGTGCCACCACGCCATAGCGATACGTGGCATTGCACCACAAACGCCCGATGGTGGCCCGAAGCCTCAGATCGTGCATCCCCGTCTTCACCGCACGTGGCATCTTGGTGAGCAGCATCAGCACTAAGAGTGCCAATATCACGATGCCTATCGCCACGTATGGCTTCACCACCACCGATAAATCAGCCGCCTTAAGCACCTCAGACTCCGCATCTGGAAGCATGGCACGCTCACTGGTTCCCAATGGATTCATGCGTGCCTGAATGAAGTTCATCGCCACCCACATGCCCGCCAATGACCCAATGGGATTGAACGACTGTGCCAGATTGAGCCTTCGGGTGGCCGATGCCTTGTCTCCAAGACTCAGGATGAAAGGATTGGCACTTGTCTCCAAGAATGAGAGTCCGCATGTGAGGACGAAATAAGCGAAGAGAAAGGGGTAATAGTTCCCCGTGCTAGCCGCAGGGATAAACATCAGTGCACCGATGGCATAGAGCGCCAGTCCGATGAGCAGTCCCGACTTATAGCTATGCTTCCTGATGAACATGGCAGCAGGGAAGGCCATGGCAAAATAGCCGCCATAGAAAGCCACCTGTACCAGTGCCCCATCGGTGACGCTCATACGGAAGATGCGTGAGAACGACTTCACCATGGGATTGGTGATATCGTTGGCAAAGCCCCAGAGTGCAAAGCAACAAGTGACCAAGATGAACGGCCACACGTAAGCAGATGTCTTCTTCGCTGTCATTTCCTTCTTATTTCCAATGCAATGGCACCTGCAGGGAACGAAGCCCTATCGCGACAAACCAATGCCAAATATCCGCCGCCACCGGCTCCTGGCATCTTCCATGCCAGCACGCCATCCATGACGCTGTAGCGATCAATATACTCCTGCACACAGCCCTGTATCATGGCAGGGAACAGAGCCACCTGCGCCTCAAATGATGCCTTGTAAGCCGCTGCAAAGCGCTCCAGATCCATGTCCATAATGCCCCGCCAGCAATCGTCTGCCGCAGCCGCCAGAGCCTTCACTTTCGTCTCTGTGATGTCTCTACCTTCCAGTACGGAGCAACCGTCTTTTCGGGGCTCCATCGGTATCATGCAGAGGTGGTCTTCCAGCCAGTTGAGAATCTGATCATCATGACAACTCTCAATCTTCTCCGGCCAGAAACGCTTATCGTACCAATGGCGCACCAAACCCGGCATACAGATGCCGATGCTGTCTTGCGCCCCACTGATGATGCCGTCGCTGCGCTCCGGATCGTTCTCGAAGCAGAAGACCAACTTGGCCAGCATCTCAGGATCCATATCGGGAAGCTTCATCGGCCAGATGCGCCGTATCATGTTGCGTGTAGAAGTGGACAGTCCGCAGCGCTCACGCACCTCAAAGGTGGGCTCCAGAGAGATGGTGATGGCCCATCCCGGAGCGTACTGATTCACATACGGTTGGTCTATCCACGTGCC
>CALAEY010000130.1 GCA_937891085.1 uncultured Prevotellaceae bacterium
ATATTTGGAGTATTCCACTGGGAGGAAAGATGTCCTCAGAGGACTGAGTAGTTACATCGAATCATTAACATTTGTACTTCTCGCATGGCATTATTCCGCCTCTGTTATTAGCAATCAAACAGCATTTCACCATTCATGAGGTTTATCCAAATGTTATGAGTTTGTCTCAATCTGAAACTGAAATTTGGTCACTACACCTGTCTGCGCATAAAGAAAATGTCAAGATTGGCAGTTTTTTAATGTAAAACTTGTGTAGTAGAATAAAAAACGTTATCTTTGCATTGTAAAAAGTTGCCAATGCTGGCAAAAATATAATATAAGCGATGGAGATAAAAAGAGACAGGTATCTAAAGCTGTTGATAGAAAGCCGTCAGAATGGCTTTATCAAGGTGGTAACAGGAATCCGCAGATGTGGCAAGTCATATCTGCTGAACGTCTTGTTCTATCACTACCTATTAGATAATGGGGTGACTGATGACCACATCATCCGCATAGACCTTGAAGACCGCATGAACAAGGAACTGAGGAATCCAGACACTATGCTTCACTATGTTCATGACAGGATCAAAGACAACGACCTTTATTATATCATCATTGATGAGGTGCAATTGATGGATGAGTTTGTGGATGTATTGAACAGTTTCCGTCATATTGATAATGCCGACACATACGTGACTGGCAGTAACTCTCACTTCCTATCATCTGATATTCCTACTGAGTTCCGTGGCCGAGGTGAAACCATACATGTGAATCCTTTATCTTTTGCCGAGTTCTATTCTGCTGTGGGAGGCGACAAACAAGACGCATGGCGCGAATATTACACATATGGAGGTTTGCCTCTTGTTCAGTCATTCGAAACAGAGCAGAAGAAGATTGGTTATTTGAAGAACTTGTTTGAGACTGTTTATTTGGCAGATATCATTGAGAGGCATAGAGTACAAAACGAGAATGAAATGCGTGAACTGGTGCTCATCATGGCATCATCCATCGGCTCCCCATGCAATCCAACAAAACTTTCAAACACTTTCAAAAGTGTAAAGAATGTAAATATCACAAACAAGACTATTGGAAATTACCTTACCTATCTGATGGAATCGTTCCTGCTGAACAAAGCCATACGTTATGATATAAAAGGTAAGAAGTACATCAATACGCTCACCAAATACTATTTCTCTGATATAGGTTTGAGAAATGCCATCCTGGATATGCGCCAACAGGAAGAGACGCATATTATGGAGAACATCATCTACAACGAACTTATCACACGTGGCTATAGCGTAGACGTTGGGATGGTAGAGATAAAGAAGCAAGACAAAGATGGTAAGTGGGTTCGCATCCAACTTGAGGTGGACTTCATCGCCAGTCTCGGCAGTAAGAAATACTACGTACAATCTGCTTTGTCCATTCCAAACAGAGAGAAAGAAATCCAAGAGTCACGCTCGCTGATGAACATCGATGATTCTTTCAAAAAGCTAATTGTTGTAAAAGACAACATCATGCCTCGTCGCAATGAAGAAGGAATACTTAAAATCGGTCTATTCGACTTCTTACTCAAAGAGGACAGTTTGGATTTATAATCATTTTGGGTTTTTATAATCATAATGATTAATCAGTGAACACTAATTAAGTGTTAACGGCATCAAATGTAAGAAGATTTATCGAGATGTGCAAATGGATTATTTTACCGCAAATTAATTTTTAGTCTTCACACTTCACGATTACCGTGTAGATGTCTGATAATCACACTATTACGTGCCGTGTTTTGCTTTTGAGACTTCACGAGACTTCACACAGACTTCACGCTATTGATAGACAAGAGGCAATGATATTCATTGGTTATTTACAATTACGCAATTCGTAAGACTCATGTGAGGTCTCCGTGAAGTCTCGTGAAGTCTCACGTACATAGTTGTCTTAGAAAACAATTGAAGAATATGCGGTATCTAAACAAGCGTGAAGTGTGATATCTTGCCACCGCAGACCAGTGTATCCGCCCATCCTGTATGTGGTAGACAGCCTAACGTATGTAGCACCGCGACAAGCATTGCAAGTGTTGGATAGCATTGGTGAGGAGATGGCAGAGGCAGACAAACCAACCCGCATGTATTACCAACTTCTTTCAGTCAAGGCAAAGGATAAGGCGTATATTACTCATACTTCAGATAGTTTGATGCTCGCTCTTGTAGATCATTATGAACATGGGGGCGACAAGCACCTGCTCCCCGAAGCCTACTACTATACTGGCAGCACATATCGCGACCTGAATGATGCCCCTCGTGCTTTGGAATACTACCAAAAGGCCCTCAGTTCCATGAAGGGAGAAGAGAATCTGCGGGTCAAGAGTCCTGTCTATGCCCAGATGGGGGATCTCTTCCGCCGTCAATACTTATATGACAACGCCTTGGCAGCCTACCAGAATGCCTACCGATGCGACAGCATGGCCAAGGACTCCGTGGGTCTGGTCTACGACCTTAGGGACATAGCCACTATGTATCGTCGGAAAAACGAGATAGACAGTGCCTTGGTTTATTTCCAGAAAGCTCGGATTATGGCAGAAAGCCAGAATAGCATTGCACTAAGCAACTTGGTGACCTCACAGATTGCCAGTCTGCAAATCCGTCTTGGCGATTACTCAGCTGCCATGCAGAGCATCCAGCCATCACTGAAAAACGTAGACTCCACCAATCTGAGCAGCATCTATTCCATCGTGTCAGACATCTACTTCAAGCAGGAACGCTATGACTCTGCCACCTATTATTATAAAGAGCTGCTGACTCAAGGCGACATCTATGCCCAGCGCCGTGCGCATGAACGGCTGGCCCACATTACCAATACATCACACCGCACAGATGAAGCGCACCAGCACTTGCTGCAATACGAACTCCTCAATGATTCCATTGAGCGTATCACCGCCACAGAGAGCATAGAGCAGATGAATGCCCTCTACAATTATGAACAGCAGGCCGTGAAAAATCTGCGCTTAGAAGCGAAGAGCCGGCAGCTCTATTACATCACTGCACTACTCTTCTGCTTGGCCATCATCTTGGTACTGAGTTTCATTATCTACCACCTACATGTGCAGAAGAAGAGAATACAAATGAAACAACTATACCAAGCGGTGACACAAGAAAATCAGACTTTCAAGCTTGAAGAAGAGGAACGAAACCGCTGGAAGAGCGAAGCTCCCAACCTCATAAAGAATTCTGCGACCTATAAAAGCATAGAAGAACAGGCTCTTCATGCAAATAAGCTTCGCCCTGAAGACTGGACGGCGGTAGAAGAACTGCTGAATGAGGTCTATCCCACATTTATACCCCATTTACGAACCTGCTGCAAGATGAGTGAGCGCGACTTTCATGCCTGTTGTTTGATAAAACTGAAGCTTTCAAACACTATGATTTGTATCCTTACCCCATTCAACTCTACCCAGTTATTGTCAAATATGTGCCGCAATCTGTATGTACGCATTCACGGCAAGAAAGGTTCTACTGAGGACTTTGCCAACTTTATAGATTCATTGTAAATGTTTACTTTTTGTTACGTTCATTCTACTGCTTTTTCTATCTATTATAGCTATCTTTAACCTCAAAAGCAGAGATATGAAGAAAAAGAAGCATTGTTTAGGGATGGAAGGTGCCATGCGGCAAGCCATAAGCCTGTTCAAATAGTCTAGGCTGTCGAATGACCTAGCCCAGACACAAAGGGCAGAGCGGGCGTTGGAAAGCCTATTAAGCCAATTCGATGCAGGACTCAGCAAAGAGTGTGGCTGTCAAAGCAGGCATGAACTAGCTTCGCCCCGACAGCGACGTACGTGCCATGGGGCATCTTTCAGTAGGCAGTATCTTCTTCGTGAACCATGACATCTACCTACATTGGGGGGGCAATGAGTGCTTCTATGGCTGGAGTCCTGAAGATTTCGAGCGCGTCAAGCGCATGGAAATCTTAGAGCTCCCCATAGCCCGAACATCTGGCAGTCTCTACCATCTCTTCCATGAGCGTGACCAGATAGAAACTCCAGACGAACTAGCACGCAGTTACCGCAACCACAAAGCCCTGATAGACCTCTGTCATCTCAGCAAGTCAGAATTGGAATACCTTATTATATATAGAGAAGGGATGTTCAGCTATATGAAGCAGTGGCAAATATAAAAAATGCCTAAAGAAGTCAAGCCTAAAAACGCTTGATAATCACAAATGCTTACGTAACAAAAAGGTAACAAAAAAAATGTTTACTTTTTGTTACGTTTTTTATTCCTGTTTATTTATACTAACCTTTATCTTTGTTGTCGTGCAAGCGCACAAAACAATCTTTCATTGTTTAACATAAAAAATAATGTAAATATGAAGAAGACTTTTTTATTGATTTTTGGTTTAGTGCTCAGCTCTCTATGCTTTGCCATCGAAGAGCCAGTAGATTTATCTGTCGATCCAGAAGAACAGGTAGGTAAGGGTCATCGCTCCATTGCCCAGCTTCCAGAGTTGACCTTTGAGGACAATTACCTCTACGTCTATGCACCATATTACATAGACAGTATGACAGTGCTGGTGAAAGACGATACGGGCAGTGTGATTTACACTTACACTGCGGCAATGGCAGCAGGCAGGAATACCATCGTGCTGTCTGACACGGTGAGTGAAGAAAAGTACAGCGTAGAGCTACTATTTGGCAGCTGGCACCTCACAGGCTATTTCTAAACATTGATGCATAATCATGCTGCCATGAAACACCTTTACATTTTCGACCTGCCAAGCAAATCTGCAAACAACGGAATTGGCACCTATATCAAGCAACTGGTGGAGATGGTTCGTTCATGGAAGGATTTTCAGGTCAGCATGATTATGCTGCAGACCATTACAGAAATTATGTTGGTGTGAATTTATTAATATTAACCGCTAAATTTTATTTATCATGAAAAGTAAATTGTTTTTTTTAGCAAGCCTTATTATAGGTTTAATGGTAACTTCCTGCCAGAGTAGCTTGGAAGAAGTGATTGACGAAAGCGCAGTTCAGGACGAACTGGCTACTACTCGTGCAGAAGATGAAGAATCTGAGAATGATCTATTAGCTGCTGAATTAAGAGCTCGATCTGTGGGACTGACCATTACGGGGGATGACTACATTATATCAGGGACTCAGGAAGTAACTTTTCAGGCAGATTATTCGGGTTCTTTCTATGTAGACTGGGATTATAATACAAGTATCTTGTACAGCACTGCTGGAGGGGATGGTATGAACAGCAAAACGATAAAACTCAAACTTGTATCATCAACAAACACCAATGACACTTATGTTCGTGTTTATCTAAAATCAACATCTTCTGGATCCGTTCAATATGCTACTACAATATACATAGGCTGTAATGGACCACGTGCCAATACTTCAAGCTTGCGAGTAGTGCGTTCTTCTGACGGTGTTGAAGTTTACCCATCCTCTGTTGGCTTCAGCCCTAACACTTGGTACTATGCCTATTTCACTAATCCTTATGCCTCCAATATGACCTTGCAATGGATATTTGACCATGCTACTGTCCATAGTCAATATGGATATACTGCTTATTTCAAGACTGACGATACAGGATGGTCATTACTGACTATCAATGGTAAAATGCCTAGCTCTACTGTCTATAAATACATGATGGGAGTTACTCTCTATGAAGGATATGATAATAACAATGGCAATGAAGATGAAACTGTGGAGGAAAATACAGAGCAAGGTGGAGATGAGTAGTTGTAACAGAATTTTAATGTTCTTTTTCTAAAAAAGCATTGGAATATGATATTTTTTCCCATATACTTTGCAGTATACTAACCTTAAAACATATTGAATTATGAGAACACTGAGATTATTCGCTTTATATCTATTGATGGGAGTACTTTCAATTGGTTTTTATGCCTGCAGCAGTGATGATAAAGAACCTAAAGTAGAACCTGCCGAGAAGGTCTTTCTGGAGATTGAAAAGGCTGGATATACTATTAATGCTGAAGCGCAGGAGTTAGAAGTACAAATTCACACAAATATAAAGGTCAATATGAGCACTGAGTATTCCGAAGGGGATAACGGATGGATTAATATCGGCAAAGTCGATGCCACAGGTGAATACTTGACATATCATCTAGATATCAAAGAGAACACCAAGAGCAGTCAGAGAATAGGTAATCTGATAGTCACTCCTTCTGCTAGTCAGTCGATTCCTATTGACGCCAAAATAAGCGGGAACACCATTGTCATTACACAGGCTGGAGCTGAGCATTGACACGAGTGCGATCTCTGAGCGTTTCTCATATCACAATCTCTTTTTACCATGAAGAATATAGTAAAATATTTCATCATGCTGGGACTGCTCATGCTGCTGGGCAGTCCCCTCTGTGCCCAAGACATAGCGAGGGACACGCTGCTGCAGGAGGTACAGGTGACAGCCACAAGGCATAGTTTCGATGCCAAGAGCCTGCAGATGAGTGCCGTAGCTGTCTCCGCCGAGCGCATCAGGCAGCTACCCAGACTGCTGGGTGAGGCAGACGTGCTGAAGTCGCTCCAGATGCTCCCTGGCGTGCAGGGCAGCGGTGAGGGGCGTGCGGGAATCTTCGTGCGCGGAGGCGACTACGACCAGAACCTCT
>CALAEY010000131.1 GCA_937891085.1 uncultured Prevotellaceae bacterium
TTGAAGGCTGATATTAGAAATAAAAAAGAGGATGTGCCTATTTTGACACACCCTCATTGTTTTTGTTGAAACCTTTGATTATTTATTTTTCAAGAGGTCGCGAATCTCGGTGAGCAGTTCTTCCTGTGATGGACCCTTTGGAGCCTCTGGCTCCGGAGCTGGTTCTTCCTTCTTGCGGTTCAGTTTGTTGATACCCTTTAGCATCATGAAGATACAGAAGGCGATAATGATAAAGTCAAGCACATTCTGCATAAATTGTCCGTAGGCGAAAACAGAAGCACCTGCCTCTTGAGCTGCAGCCAGAGTTGCATACGTTTTGTCGTCGCTCAGGTTGATAAAAAGATTGGTAAAGTCAATACCGCCTGTAGCCAAACTAATCACAGGCATCAGCACGTCGCCTACAAGCGAGGTTACGATCTTACCGAAAGCACCGCCGATGATAACACCGACAGCCATGTCCATCACGTTACCTTTTACGGCAAACTCTTTGAATTCCTTGATAAATCCCATAATTTTAATGTTTAATGTTTATTATAAATGTTTGTTTGAATTGTAATCTTCGTTTTGCAATCATCGGCTTGTAGCCTTAAGATACATCACTTTTCACTTTTCACTTTCCACTTTTCACTTAAATTAATACTGAATCTGAGTGCAAATATAGGGATTTTTTTGTAATTTTGCATCCGTAAAACGAAAAAAGTATCAAAAAGGCGTAAAAAATAAACATATTTAATATAAACCCATTTAAATAATTAAGTAAAATGACAAAAGTAGCAATTAACGGTTTTGGCCGTATTGGTCGTCTCGCATTCCGTCAGATGTTCGAGGCTGAAGGTTATGAAGTAGTAGCTATCAACGACTTGACAAGCCCAAAGATGCTTGCTCACCTGCTGAAGTATGACACTGCTCAGGGTGGTTTCGCTGGCAAGTTCGGTGAGGGTAAGCACACTGTAGAGGCTGGTGAGGACTTCATCGTTGTTGATGGTAAGAAGATCACTATCTATGCTAAGCCAAACGCAGCTGAGCTTCCTTGGGGCGAGCTTAACGTTGACGTAGTTCTTGAGTGCACAGGTTTCTATACATCAAAGGAGAAGGCTTCAGCTCATATCCAGGCTGGTGCGAAGAAGGTTGTTATCTCTGCTCCTGCTGGTAACGATCTGCCTACTATCGTTTACAATGTAAACCACAAGACTCTGACTCCTGCTGACACTGTTATCTCTGCTGCTTCTTGCACAACCAACTGTCTGGCTCCTATGGCTGCCGCTTTGAATGGTTATGCTCCTATCGTTTCTGGTATCATGTCTACTATCCACGCTTACACTGGCGACCAGATGATTCTCGATGGTCCTCAGCGCAAGGGTGACCTCCGTCGTAGCCGTGCAGGTGCTCAGAACATCGTTCCTAACTCAACAGGTGCTGCCAAGGCCATCGGTCTCGTAATTCCTGAGCTGAACGGTAAGCTGATCGGTTCTGCACAGCGCGTTCCAACTCCTACTGGTTCTACAACAATTCTCGTAGCTGTTGTTAAGGGTAAGGATATCACTAAGGAGGGTATCAACGAGGCTATGAAGGCTGCCGGCACAGAGAGCTTCGGTTACACAGAGGATCAGATTGTTTCTAGCGATATCATCGGTATGAAGTTCGGTTCACTCTTCGACGCTACTCAGACCATGGTTTCTAAGATCGACGACGATACATATCAGGTACAGGTTGTTTCTTGGTACGACAATGAGAACTCTTACACTTCTCAGATGGTTCGCACTATCAAGTACCTTGCTGAACTGAAGTAAGAAAGAAAAAGCTTTAAGAAGATTTTTTTCTTAATTAATGTGTTTTGTGAGCCGTCCGCAGTGATTGCGGGCGGCTTTTTCGTTTTTAGCCAGAATTAATACTATTTACGACTTCAGATGCTGAGAGTTTGCAAGAAAAACACTATCTTTGCTGACTAAATAAGCAAATGAACATGAATCCATTTTTTAGCAACTATAATACCCCGCATGGCACAGTGCCCTTCCACCTCATCAAGCTGGAGCACTTCGAGCCTGCCATACGCGAAGGCATCAAGCAGCAACTGACTGAGATAGATGCCATCACGGCCCTGACGGATGAGCCTACCTTCGAGAACACCATAGAGGCTTTCGAGAAGAGCGGCAGGCTGCTGGAACGCGCCACGACGGTCTTCGAGAACCTGATGAGCGCTGAGACCAACGATGAGATGCAGGAACTGGCCAAGACACTGACACCCCTGCTCAGCGAGCATGCCAACAACATCTCTCTGAACCAGACTCTCTTCCAGCGCGTGAAGGCTGTGTATGAGAAGCGTGCAACGCTGAACCTCACTACGGAGCAGCGCAAACTGCTGGAAGACACGTATGTGGGCTTCGCTCGCAATGGTGCCAATCTGGAGGATAAGGACAAGGAAACCTTCAGGACACTGACCGACCAACTGAGCTTGCTCACGCTGCAATTCAGCGAGAACCTGCTGAAGGAGACCAACGACTACCAATTGCACATCACGGATGAGGAGCAACTGGCAGGCCTGCCTGAGAGCAGCAAGGCTGCAGCTCTGGAGGCAGCGCATGAGAAAGGCTTGGAGGGATGGGTATTCACCCTGCATGCCCCCAGCTATATGCCTTTCATGATGTATGCCCAGAAGCGCGAACTGCGCCAAGAGCTCTACATGGTCTACAATACGAAGTGTACGCATGAGAATGGGGTCAACAACTTCGAGATAGTGAAGCAGCTAGTGAACCTGCGCCTCCAACTGGCACAGCTCTTGGGCTACAAGACCTATGCCGACTATAAGCTGGAGCATCGCATGGCAGAGAATGCAGCCAACGTCTATAAACTGCTGGAGGAGCTGCTGGAGGCCTTCACCCCTACAGCCCTGAAGGAGGTGGAGGCCGTGAAGGCCATCGCCAAGGAGCTGGATGGTGACGACTTCGAGCTGATGCCTTGGGACTGGAGCTACTACTCCCACAAGCTGAAGGAGCGCATCTTCCAGTTCGACAGCGAGCAGCTGCGCCCCTACTTCGAGCTGGGCAATGTCATTCAGGGGGTATTCGGATTGGCTACCCGCCTCTATGGCATCACATTCAAGGAGAACAAGGAGATTCCTGTCTATCATCCCGATGTGAAGGCCTATGAGGTGTTCGACAAAGACGGCAGCTATCTGGCCGTGCTGCTGACCGACTTCCATCCGCGCAGTGGCAAGCAAGGCGGGGCTTGGATGACATCCTACAAAGGGCAGTGGAAAGACCCTCAGACGGGCGAGAACTCGCGTCCGCACGTATCGCTGGTGATGAACTTCAGCAAGCCTACGAAGGAGAAGCCTGCCCTGCTCACCTTCGGAGAGGTGGAGACGTTCCTGCATGAATTCGGACACAGCCTGCATGAGATATTTGCCAACACCACCTATCAGAGCCTGAGCGGCACCAATGTGTATTGGGACTTTGTGGAGATGCCTTCTCAGTTCATGGAGAACTTCGCCACGCAGAAGGAGTTCCTTCACACCTTCGCCCGTCACTATCAGACAGGTGAGCTGATACCAGATGACCTGGTGCAGCGTGTGATAGACTCCAGCAACTTCAACGTGGCTTATGCCTGTCTGCGCCAACTCAGCTTCGGACTGCTCGACATGGCTTGGTACACGCGTACCACGCCTTTCGAGGGCGATGTCATCAGCTATGAGCGTGAGGCCTGGAAGCGCGCACAGATTCTGCCACAAGCCGATGGCACCTGCATGAGCGTGCAGTTCTCGCACATCTTCGCAGGCGGATACTCTGCTGGATACTACAGCTATAAGTGGGCAGAGGTGCTGGATGCCGATGCCTTTGCCCTGTTCAAGAAGAAGGGCATCTTCAACCAAGAGGTGGCTGCCTCACTGCGTGAGAACGTGCTTTCACGCGGAGGTACTGAGCACCCCATGACGCTCTACAAGCGCTTCCGCGGACAGAGTCCTACCATCGACGCATTACTAATCAGAAACGGGATAAAGCGATGAAGAGACTGTTGAGACATATACCTATTATATTATTAATGGCAGTGATGCTGCCCGTATGGAGCAGCTGTAGCGATGAGGATGACGTGATAGACATCTTCACTGGCACAACGTGGAAGATGAGCTACATCTTCCCAGAAGGCCACATCTCCACCCCAGAGGATTTCTGGAACGGAGACCAGGAGGCCTATGAGAAGAGCAGCGAGCTGGTGAAAGACCTGGGCAACTTCAACCTCATCTTCCAAGGCGGCACGCTGAAGACGGGGCAGATGGGAGGCACCTTCAAAGGCAGAGCCATAGGTGCCACGGTGGAAGGCCTTTGGGAAGCCGATGGCAAGACCCGTGCGCTGCAATTCTCTAACGTGCACTGGAGCGGCACCGAATCTGACGTGCTGGCCAAGGCCTTCATGACAGGTGTATCAGCCAACGTATATAAATACAGCGGGGACAGCAGCAACCTCTACCTGCACTACAAAGACGGGCAGTTGCTCAGAGTCATTGCGTTTTTCCCTAAAAAATAACAGCCATGAGTCAGAACGAAGAACAAAAGAAACTTGCACTCGACATGCGCTACCTGCGTATGGCGAAGATTTGGGCAGAGAACTCCTACTGCCAACGCAGACAGGTGGGAGCGCTCATCGTGAAGAACAAGATGATCATCTCCGATGGCTACAACGGTACGCCTTCTGGATTTGAGAACGTCTGTGAGGAGAACAACGTGACCAAGCCTTACGTGCTGCATGCCGAGGCTAACGCCATCACCAAGATAGCCCGCTCCAACAATAGCAGCGACGGGGCTACGCTCTACGTCACAGACTCGCCTTGCATCGAATGTGCCAAGCTCATCATCCAGGCTGGCATCAAGCGCGTGGTGTATGCACAGAAATACCGCCTCGATGACGGACTACGACTCTTGGAACGGGCTGGCATCGAAGTGATTTTTATAGACATTAAGAAGACTGAATAAAGCAAAAGAAAATGAACAACAGACCTTTACGTTTCACACCCATCATCATCGCCGTCAGCGTGATAGTGGGCATCCTAGTAGGTACTTACTATGCCCGCCACTATGGAGGCAACCGTCTGGGCATCATCAACGGCTCATCCAACAAGCTGAATGCCCTGCTCCGCGTGGTGGAAGACCAGTACGTGGATACGGTGGACATGAACAATCTGGTGGAGGAAGCCCTGCCTCAGATCTTGGCGGAGCTGGATCCGCACTCCCTCTACATCCCTGCACAGAACTATGAGGATGTGAACTCTGAACTCGAAGCCAGCTTCAGCGGCATAGGCATCCAGTTCCAGATTCAGGAAGACACCATCCACGTGAACAGCGTCGTGGCTGGCGGACCATCCGAGAAAGTAGGCGTGATGGCTGGCGACCGCATCGTCAAGGTGAATGATTCGCTCTTCGTGGGCAAGATCGTGACGGAGAATGAAGCCAAGAGACGCCTGAAGGGTCCGAAGGGCTCGGAGGTGAAGATCAGCGTGAAGCGTGCCTCGGAGAAGGAGTTGCTCGACTTCACCATCGTTCGTGGTGACATTCCGCAGAATACCGTCGAAGCTGCCTATATGATTGATAAGGAATTTGGCTATATACAGGTGAGCAAGTTCGGCAGGGAGACCCACGTGGAATTGCTGAATGCCTTGGCACGGCTCACACACCAGAACTGCAAGGGCATCATCCTGGATCTGCGCGACAATACAGGCGGCTTCATGGATGCAGCCATCCGCATGGCCAATGAGTTTCTGCCAGAAGGCCAACTCATCGTCTTCGCACAGGGACGCAAATATCCACGCCAGATGGAGTATGCCAACGGAACGGGCAGCGTGCAGCGCATGCCTCTCGTGGTGCTGGTGAATGAGGGTTCTGCCTCTGCCAGTGAGATTTTCGCAGGTGCCATTCAGGATAATGATCGTGGCACCATCGTGGGCCGTCGCACCTTTGGCAAGGGATTGGTGCAGCAGCCTATCGACTTCAGCGATGGTTCTGGCATCCGCCTCACCATTGCCCGCTACTACACCCCATCAGGCCGCTGCATCCAGCGCCCTTACGAGAATGGCAAGGACGAGGCTTACGAGATGGATTGGCTGAATCGCTACGAGCATGGTGAGTTCTTCTCAGCAGACAGCATCAAGCTCAATACGGATGATGCCTACTTCACTACCCTAGGCAGACCAGTCTACGGCGGGGGTGGCATCATGCCCGATGTGTTTGTGGCACAAGACACCACAGGAGTGACATCCTATCTTATCGAGGTGAGCAACAAGCGCATCATCCAGCAGTTCTGCTTCAACTACAGCGATACCAACCGCGCGAAGCTGAGCAGTCAGAAAGACTTGGAGCATCTGGAGAAATACCTGCGCCAGCAAGGCATCGTGGAGAAGTTCATCGCCTATGCAGACACCAAGGGCGTGAAGCGTCGCAACCTGCTCATCAGCAAGTCGCACAAGCTTATCGAGCGCAACGTCATCGGTGGCATCATCTATAACATCCTGGGACAAAAGCCATACATCGAGTTTCTGAACCATGACGACAATGCCGTGCTGAAAGCGTTGGAGATTCTGAAGAATGGCGATGCCTTCCCTAAAGCACCAGAGAAAGACTCATGAAAAATAAAAAGAAACGACTAAGGAACATCATCAAGGAGCTGAAGAAAAGGTACGAACCTCAGCATGAAAAGATGTCGAAGGCCATCGTGTTCAAACTGGAACATGATGCTGACTTCATGCAGGCCCAGACGGTGCTGCTCTACTACTCCATGCAGGATGAGGTGGACACACATCGTCTGGTGGAGATATATGCCTCAAAAAAGCATATCTTGCTGCCTGTGATCGTTGGCAAGGAGCTGGAGCTGCACACCTTTACTGGCGAACTTCAAGTGGGCAAGCTCGGCATCATGGAACCAGTAGGGCCGCTCTTCGAAGATTTTGAGAAGATTGACTTGGTGGTGGTGCCAGGCATGGCTTTCAGCAAGGTGGGGCATCGCATGGGAAGGGGCAAGGGCTTCTACGACCGTTTTCTGCCTAGACTCCCCCGTGCCAAGAAAGTGGGCATCTGCTTCCCTTACCAGGTGGTGAGATACGTTCCCTCTTACCCTGAAGACGTCAGAATGGACAAGGTCATCAGCCTATGAAAGCCAACTACCACACCCATACCAGTCGATGCCATCATGCCGAAGGCTCTGACGAATCCTATGTGGAGAGTGCCCTCAGAGGGGGCTATGACATCCTTGGCTTTTCAGACCATACCCCTTGGCCCTATACCTCAGGCTTCGTGTCTCGCACCCGCATGCTCCCTGCAGAACTGGCAGACTACGTGAGCCATATCCAAGAACTGAAGGAGAAGTACCAAGGTCGGATAGAAATTCTTGTAGGTCTGGAGTGCGAATACTATCCCGATATGATTTCATGGTTGGGGGAGCTCAAGGAGAAATACCAATTGGACTATCTGCTTTTTGGCAACCATCATTACCCCTCTGACGAGCAGGCCTCCTACTTCGGCATGTGCACCACGGACATTCATCAATTGCACCTCTACGAGAAGAGCATCATCGAGGGCATGCAGA
The DNA here is from genome assembly GCA_937891085.1 of uncultured Prevotellaceae bacterium. GTDB lineage: Bacteria > Bacteroidota > Bacteroidia > Bacteroidales > Bacteroidaceae > Bacteroides. Next base: position 7,570 of record CALAEY010000131.1, read on the forward strand.
CGGGGCTTTACACCTACGTGGCCCATCCCGACCTGTTCATGGGAGCCTATCCAACGTTCGACAAGCACTGCGAGGAAGTGTCTCGTAACATCTGCCGCGAAGCCAACAAGCTGCATCTGCCTTTAGAATACAACCTGGGCGTGGCATCTTACTGCGAGTTGACAGGCGAGAGCCTCTTCCCCCACCCTGACTTCTGGCAATTCGCCAAGGAAGAAGGATGCACCGCCATCATTGGTGTAGATGCCCACCAACCCTTTGCCTTAGAGACTTGTAAGTATTATGATGCTGCGGTGGAGACGCTGCGCACTCTGGGCATCCACCGTTTAGAGAAGTTGGATTTCTAGCGAATCACGATGTCTGTGATGACCTGCGCCTTCACATGCTCATTCAGGCGCTGCACCAGTCGCTTACGCTCCATCATCAGCTCCTGCCTCAGCACAGCAGACGACAGATGTACGAAGAGCACCTGGTTCTTGATGGAAACCTCACGCGTATAGCTGGCAATGGTAGGCCCCATCACCTCCGACCATGCGTTGATAAGCCGACGTTCATTCAGCGGAGATTCCAGACTTTCCGAACGCAGGTAAGACAGAATCAATTTCCCTATGGGCTGTGCTTCTCGTTTCTTCATGAGGCTTCGTTGTTTTCCGGAGACTCGCCCATAGGCTCTATCATGCCGTCAGAGACGGAGAAAAGCCGATAGTCGCCCCCCACTTTATGCAGTATATAGTCCATGTTCTCACGATTAGTATCCGTGATGAAGATCTGTCCGAAGTCATCACTCCCCACCAGTTTCAGGATCTTCTCCACCCGTTGCGCATCCAGTCTGTCGAAGATGTCATCCAACAGCAGCAACGGCTTCAGCCTGCTGGTGCGCTTCAGGAAGTCGAACTGCGCCAACTTCAACGCCACCAGATAGGTCTTGTTCTGCCCCTGCGACCCTTCGCGCTTGATGGGGAAGCCCCCCAGATGCATCTCCAGTTCGTCCTTATGGATGCCATGAATGGAATAGCCTATGATTCTCTCACGCTCACGCAAGGCAGCAAACTGCTCCAACAGTCCGCCCTCCTGCGCATGCGAGGTATAGGCAAGCTCCACCTGTTCCTGATCGCCAGAGATGAAAGAATAGTACTTCTGAAAAATGGGGATGAACTCCTCGATGAATGCCTGACGCTTGCGATAGACAGCCTCTCCAGTAGTAGCCATCATCTCCTCCCAAGCCAGAAACACCTCCTCATCCACAGGCGTTTCGCTCTTCAGCAAGACATTGCGCTGCGTCAGTGCCTTGTTGTAGCGTATCAGCGCATCGAGGTACTCCTTATCATACTGTGATATCACCACATCCATGAACCTGCGACGCTCATCGCTGCCCCCCAGAATCAATATCTGGTCGTCAGGCGAAATCATCACCAGCGGAATCAGTCCGATATGCTCCGAAAGGCGTTGATACTCTTTCTTGTTGCGCTTGAACTGCTTCTTCTGCCTCCGCTTGATGCCCGCATACACCTCCTCCCTGCTCCCATCGGCCTTCTCATAGAACCCTTGGATCATAAAGAAGTCGGCCTCATGGAAGATATTCTGCGAGTCGATGGGATTCCCAGCACTCTTGCAGAACGAGAGGTAATAGATGGCATCCAGCAGATTGGTCTTCCCCATGCCGTTCTGCCCCAACAGGCAGTTCAGTTTATCAGAGAAGTGCAAGTCCACCTGCTGCAAATTCTTGTAATTGAGTATCGAAATCCTTTTTAATATCATACTTCCTTTCAATTCGGACACAAAAATAACAAGAAAATTGAGGTTTTACACCTTAAATGAAAAAAAAGATGCCCGTAAATTTCGCCAATACTTATAAAAAGCGTAATTTTGCGGTTCGAAAACGAATTATATCAGAATAATAACAAAAAACATACATTAAAATGGTAGAAAAGAAGAAAAACGAGTCTCTGGATATCGAAGAAGCAGTATCAAAGTCAGAGGCATTCCTTTTGAAGAACAAGAAGACCATCATCGGTGCTATTGCAGCCTTGGTTATCATCATCGCAGCAATTTTTGCTTATCAGAACCTCTACAAAGCCCCTCGTGAGAACAAGGCACAGGCCGCACTCTTCAAGGGTGAGCAGTATTTCGAGAATGACAACTACGACATGGCGCTCAACGGCGACAGCCTGGGTTTCGCAGGTCTGCTCAAGGTGGCAGAGGAATTCAGCGGCACTAAGGCAGCCAACTTGGCACATGCCTATGCAGGTCTGAGCATGGCTCAGCTGGGCAGATACGAAGAAGCTGTGAAGGAGCTTGATAAGTTCAGTGCCAGCGACCTGATGGTAGCTCCTGCTATCAAGGGTGCTATGGGCAACTGCTACGCACAGACTGGCAACTTGGATAAGGCTGTAGATCTGCTGATGAGCGCTGCTAAGGAAGCAGACAACACCTCACTGAGTCCTATCTACCTGCGTCAGGCAGCTGACATCTATGTGCAGCAGAACAAGATCGATCAGGCTCTGAGTGCTTATAAGACCATCAAGGAGAAGTATTTCAACTCATATCAGGCTCTGGATATCGACAAGTATATCGAGAAGCTGGAGTTGATGGCTAAATAAACCATTCCCCCAATGTCAACAGCCGATCACTTGCTGAACGATCAGCAGATGAAAGAGATACCCAATGCCGAAGAGATGATTTTCGGCATTGTGGTTTCAGAGTGGAACTATGCCATCACGGGCTCCATGCTCCGCGCCTGCATAGACACGCTGAAGGCACATGGTGCCAAGGAGAAGAACATCCACATGAAACATGTGCCTGGCAGCTTCGAGCTCACCTTCGCAGCCAGCAAGTTCGTGCAGGAAGAAGAGGTGGATGCCGTGATTTGCTTTGGCAGTGTGGTACGTGGAGGTACGCCCCACTTCGACTATGTGTGCCAAGGTGTCACACAGGGCATCGCCGCCTTGAACACCACAGGCAATATCCCTGTGATATTCGGCGTTCTGACTACCGACACTATGGAGCAGGCACAGGAACGTGCAGGGGGTGCTTTGGGCAACAAAGGCGAAGAATGTGCCATCACTGCAATAAAAATGATCGATTTAGTTTGGAATTTTTAAAATTAGTCGTATCTTTGCACCGCAAAAACGACAAGGGCAAATACCAGAGTGGCCAAATGGGGCAGACTGTAAATCTGCTGGCGTACGCCTTCGGTGGTTCGAATCCATCTTTGCCCACCAATCTTTGAAGAAACTGCGGAATTGTTGTGCCAATGAGCGCAGAAGCAAAGCTTGCTTTGATTATGCCGAGTGTAGCCTGACAATGCCGCGTTAAAATCAAGATTTTAACGCGGAAGTAGCTCAGTTGATAGAGCATTAGCCTTCCAAGCTGAGGGTCGCGGGTTTGAGCCCCGTCTTCCGCTCTAACGTAAAAAGGTCCTAGCCAAATCGGCCAAGACCTTTTTACGTTTTTTCTCTCAGTTCTTATTTGAACAGCTTCTGGGCGAAGAGCGTGAGATATACACGCCAGTTCTTCCAGATGTGTCCACCGTCAGACTCATAGTACTCGCAAGGGTAACCCTTCTCGTTGCAGTAGTCGCGCAGGGCAGAGGCAGAAGCCTTCACACCATCAGCAGAACCCACAGCTATCCAGTAGAGCTTTGGCTTGGCAGCAAAGAAAGCCTTCAGTTCCTTCTCATTCTCAGGACCGCTGCCTGCACCAGAGAACATACCCACGTAACCAATGGTACCTGGGTAGCGACGAGAGATGGCGAAAGAGTGGCGTCCGCCCATTGACAGACCAGCCACAGCCGTGTTATACTGCCCCGTCTTCACGCGGAACGTGGTCTCCACGAACTTCTTGATGGTTGGGAATTCATCCTCCATAGGCTTCGTATCCTGATCACGGCTGTTCGTCATCGTAGGCTGGAACATGTTGATTTCATTCACCTCTGGAGCCGATGGGTTGCGCACCACACCATTAGGCATCACCACGATCATAGGCGTAGCCTTGCCCTCAGCAATCAGGTTGTCCAAGATCTGAGCTGTGCGTCCCAGTTCAGACCATGCGTTCTCATCACCGCCAGAGCCGTGCAGTAGGTAAAGTACAGGATACTTGGCGTTGCTCTTCTCATAGCCATGAGGCAGATACACCGTCAGTCGGCGATCCATGCCCGCATTCTGGCTGTCATACCATATCTTGGTGATGGTGCCATGAGGCACGTTGTTGTTCATATAGTAGTGTCCCGCATCCCCAGGTTTCGTGCTCATGATGAAGATGTTGGTCCACGTAGCGATGTCACGATTCATGTACACGTTAGACGGATCCAGCGTGCGCTTGCCATCCACAGTGAAATAGTAAGAATACAGTTCGCCCTCCAGCGGTGCAGTAGTATACGTCCACACGCCATCCTTCTCCTCCATGTCCACGAAGCGCTGTGGCAGGAAGTCGCCCGATAGGCGCACCGTGATGGCCTTCGGATTCTGATAGCGGAAAGTCACGGTGTTGTCAGCATTGATTTCAGGAGACACCAAGCCTGTTCCAGGCCCCAAGGCCTGCTGGGCGAAAGCCATCGTCGTGGCACACACCCACAAGAACAAAGTTACAAATACGTTCTTCATAATGATTATAATTTAAAAAGTTATTTCAGTCCTAAATATGCATTAGTTTTTACAAAGATAAGAAGTTTTCATAGATTATCTACTTTTTTATGACAATAAAAAGAAAAAACATCTTCCACATCTTCCATCTTCCACGGTGCCATACAGATCATGGGTTATCTCGTGGAAGATGTATGGAAGATGTGGAAGATAATGCTGCAGAATGGTGCTCTTATGATTAAGGAACAAAGCTATTACGTAGGCACTGTAATACTTTTACGACAGCTGCGTAATACCTTTACGCTGGTTACGTAAAACTATTACGCAAGCTACGTAATGGTACGTAATTGGTAAAATCCCCGATTTCACCGCTATTTTTCCACCATTGTAGTGCCTTATTTGTAAATTATTTGTAAACCAAAATGTTTGCTTATATGATATCTACATCCTATATTTGTACGTTGAAATGACACTAAATGGATTATACTATGAAAACAAGAAATATCATTATCATTATGGCATTCCTTGCAGCGGGTTTCTGCGCTTGCAACGATGAGGCTGAAGAACTTCTTCTTATGACGGAAGCGGAGGATGTACTTGTAAGCAAGACCGATATTGCAGGACTGCGCAGCATCAGACCTATGGACACGAATGCAGAAGGCCCTATCATTACCAATCCAGGACAGAAAGGACGCGACCATCGAGATGGTTCTGACTATAACGGTCTTTTCGATTTAAAATCCAATGGCATTATGATGCGCGCCATAGGCAGCATGTATATCGAAAGCTATGATGAGAAAACGGAAGAGTATATCCTGAATTTCTATTGGGGTGATCCTATCTCGGAAGAGACCAAGAAGAAATTCGATAACAAACGTCTTGATATTATTTTCATCGATACATATGATCAGCAACCCTTTGTACCAAAATGTAATGGTGGGGGGAGTTATTGGATTCCAACAGAGAACAAACACATGCATGGTTCTGGCTATCGTATTAATATCTACTATTTAGGAGACTCTATCAGAGTTCCTAAACAGGCTTTCTACCAACATGAGCTAATCGTAACCCGTTTCTGCATAGATCAATCCGGCAACTATCCTATTGATATAATGCAAAATTCTGAAGATCTTTTTCTTGATATTTACTATAAATAGCCTATGCGCCGCCTCTGCTACATCGTATTTCTTCTGTTATTGGCCAGCCTAAATGCCTGCCACCAGAGATTCAGCTATCCTCATGAGTTGAAAATGGCTGATAGTCTGGCCAATGTTGCACCAGAGAGTGCGTTGGTGCTGCTCGAAGGCATGAAGAGTCAGATAGCTGATGCCCCCCAAGCTACACAGATGTATCATCGGCTGCTCAGCATCAAGGCTGCCGATAAAGCATATATTCCTCACACATCTGATAGTCTTATCCTGCCGCTTGTAGAATACTACGAACATGGAGACGACTCCGAATTGCTGCCACAGGCCTATTACTATGCCGGGCGGGTCTATCGCGACTTGAACGATGCACCACAGGCCTTGGCTTACTTCCAGAAGGGACTGGATGCCGCTGCCGAGTGCAATGGCCAATGGGTAAGCTCTGTGCTCTATTCGCAGATGGGTGAGATCTATTTTTATCAGTCGCTCTACCCAGAAGCTTTGCACATGTATGCTGAAGCATATAAGCTCGACTCTATCGCTGCCGACACCATCGGCCTTATACTCGACCTGCGCGACATGGCTTTCACCCATCGCACCATGCAGCAGCCAGACAGCGCGCTGGTCTTCTTGCATCAAGCGGAGCTGTTGGCACGCCTTTATGGTGATGACGAGATGCGAGGACTCATGGCCTCACAGTTGGCAGGACTCTATAACCAGATGGGCGACTATGAAGAAGCGGTCCGACAAATCGAGGTGGCACTACCGCTGGTTGGTGAGGCCGATAAGTACAGCACCTACGATGTCTATGCCAGCATCCTGCTCAACACGGGGCAGCTCGATGAAGCCAAGACCTATTACGAGCAGATGATTCATGCCGACGAGGCTCCCGTACGCCTCGATGCCTACAACGGATTGGCAACCATAGCCGCCATGCGCCGACAAGCCGATGACTACCTGCATTACTTCGAACTTTATAAAGCATGCAGCGACACCATCCGCAATGCCAATGCCACAGAATCAGTGAGCCGCATGAATGCCATGTACAACTACCAGCTACGTGAAAGAGAAAACATCCGCCTTCAGGCACAGGTGCAGCAACATCGGTTGCTTCTGCAGCGTATTGGTTTCGTAGCCAGCATCATCTTATTGCTACTTATCATCTACATTCAGTATAACCGACGTAAGCGGCTGCAACTTGCACACAACTTGGAGCGCCTTCAGCTACTCCAACAAGAGCAGTATCGCCAAAGCGAGGCCTATGTAAAAACCAATAAAAATGAAATCGCCCAACTGCAAGAGAAACTGAGCCAAGCCAACCAAGAAAACAAGGAACTCATACAGTGCCTGGAACGGCAGAAAGAGCAGTTGGAAAACGCCAACTTAGTGGCAGAGATCAAACAGGGAGAGCGTAGGAAAGCAGAAACAGCCATCCAGAGCTCCGACCTTATGAGGCACCTGCAACACCGCATCGAAAACGGCGAGCACCTCAACGCTAAAGACCTGAAAGGCATAGAAAGCCTCTTGGATGAAGTCTGCCCCGATTTTCGGGGCCATCTCAGACAACTTAGTGAAATGAATCCTTTGGAGTACCAAGTGAGCCTTCTCATCAAACTCGGCATCTCCCCCGTAGGCATCTCTACCTTAGTGCTACGAGACAAATCAACCGTATCCGCCATCCGCCGCCGCCTTCTCAAGAAGACGACGGGACGGGATGACGTACCGGCAGAATGGGATAATATCATCCATTCTTTATAAAACAGTCAATCGTCGTATTTCACTATGTGTCTGTCATAACTCATAGCCCCGAGAATGCCCCACCCGTTCTGGGCATTGCTATGGAGGCGGATGGGCTCTGCATTGGAATCTGAGACCATGATGCGATAAAGCTCCATCGCCTTCAGATAGTGGTAGTAGTCTTCAGAGATGGCCTGTAGCTCCACGACTACTTGCGATGGCAGGGGCATGTTGTCAGAATAAGTCGCATCTGGCGAGACGGTCATACCAGGTATTTGAGGAGGATTCCATGTAGTATAAACCATTTTGGGGCTATCCACAGTGAACGTATATGCCCCATTCGCCAGCAAGCGGCTGTCAAAGACATTCGAGAAGAACGACGGCCACCCCCCGAAGTTGGAGGTCAACCTACTGTCGGCAAACAATGCATCAGAAGAGAAAAACACATCCTGACCGCCATAGTTCCTTATGAAGCGGTCCCAGATGCCATTAGCCCCAATAATCGTAAGCGACTCGCGCTCATTGCGCACGCGCAGCCGATAGTATTGCCCAGCCTGTGCTCCACTGATGCGACAGGTCAGACGCATGATGGTATCGCCCTCAAAAGTCAGCTCGTTCTGGTAACGGTAAGGATTACCGTCGAGCACCTCGTATTCCAGGACTTCTATCTTCGGCTTCTGAGGCACCATAGTCTCCGCCCTCAGCCCATCAGCGCTTCCTTGCTGCTGTGCCGTCAGCACTATGCGGTCGCCCTCTTTAGGCACATAGTCACATTCATAGCAGAACTGCTGCAGATTGGGTGACATCTTGTAACTCTGCTGCCCATTGACCTCCACTTGTATCTGGGCATTCATCTGCGCTACCCTCACTAAATAGTTTCGGTTCTGGTAGTCCTCATCACTGGCAGTTCTCAACACAGAGGCATCCATATAGTTCTGCACCACCTCATTGATGCGCTCAGACTTTGTCAGATAGGCTACAAATGGCATGCCTTCAATGGCCACGGCATTGATAACCAACGGCGACATATACATCTCTTCCGAAGTACCTTTAAAGTCCAGTTCCTTTTCACAGGCACTGCCTACCAAAAGCAGTGCCAACAGACTGATGATTACTCGTGTTTTCATAGCTTTCAGAGTTTTAGAGTGAGACTGATCGACGGCATAATGGGGAAGAGACACACACCCTTCAAGGCACGGCGGTTGTTCCGATAGCCCCAATACACCGACGACACGTTGTAATGGTTGTAGAGATTGTAGATACCAATGTCGCAAATCATCTCCCCGATGCCTACGCTGCCATGATGGCTCAGGCTGAGGTCGAGCCTATGCACGGCAGGCATAATGTAGGCATTGCGCTGTCCATAGACATCAGTGCGAATGATGTGATCTATATGCGTGTCAATACGATAAACCTTAGTAGAATACTGATAGTCGGGATTTTGAACCATGCTGTTATTCTCATAGTTAAAGTAATTATTGAACTCATCGAGCACATTGGCACCGATGGTCATGGTGGTAAGTGTGGCCCTGCGTCCCGTTTGGTAGGTCCAAGCAGCCGATAGGTCCCAGTTCTTACTTAAGCGCTGTGTGATGTTGATGCTGAAATTATGTCGGCGGTCGCCTGTAGCATAAAACTCCTGCCCATCATTCAGTACCATTCCTTCACGATCAAAGGTGCGGAGCGACTTGCTCCATGTATAACTCACCATGCCCGTGGTATGTCCGATGGTTTTCTGCGCCATCAGCTCTATACCGAAGGCACGCCCGCGCCCCTGTGCCATTTTCTCCTCCCAGTGGCTACCAGCTTGGAACGAAGCCCCTTCCTTATAATCCACCACGTTGTCGAGCCATTTGTAGTAACCCTCCACCAACAACTGTACGCCACTCATCAAGTCATGGCTTATGCCCACCGATACCTGATCAGATGTGCCCACCTTCATATTCCCTGTCATAGTTACCCACACCTCCGAAGGCATCAGCAAGCTGCCACTGCTCAGAAGATGTATGCCCTGTGACATACGGACATACGAGGCTTTGAAGGCCGTGTTCTTGGCCACCAACAGGCGCATGGAAACACGAGGCTCTATCACCATCTGTGTTTTGTCATCAGTGAAGTAGCCTTGCAGACGCAAGCCCACGTTGGTCTTCAGACGTGGCGTGATATTCCAGTCGTCTTCTACATAGACCCCCACTGTGCGCAATGGCTCATTGCCACCCACTTGGTTGTCCAATTGCAGTCTGTTCTCAAGGTAACGGTTATCTCCCATCCCGATGTTCATGACATCCTGTTCACTTTTAGCTTTTTTCTCATAGCTGGTACTATTGACGTTGACTGCTGGTTTTGTGCCAATGACACCTACCTGTACTCCGCCATGCACCTCATGTCGGTCCTGCCACAGATAAGTTAAGTCAGCCTTCAGTTGTGCATCATGCACCTTAGAGGTATAAGCACTCACATTGGTTCTTTCTTCATACGAGAAAAGTTGTGCGGCATCACGTCTGGCAGAATCCGTAGTACCTGTTACCGAACTTAGTCGCGTCATTGAACTACTACTGGTGACATAGCTCAGGCGGTAGTCGTAGCCGCTATAGGTCAGTGCGGCATCAAGCATCAGTGTCGGATTGAATTGATGGCTGTAGTTCAGACCACCTAACAAATTGGTCCAGTTGTTCAGCGTGCGGCTGGTCAGGGCATTGTCTATGTAGCCATAAATCTTCCCGTCCGATCTAGATTCTTCAAAGCTGAATTTCTGGGTACTTTCATTAGGCGTGGCATTATTCACATCGTGTCCCATGTAGAATACAGCACTGAGTTTATCGCTGTCAGAAAGCCTGTGTACCAACTTAGCATTAATGTCATAATACTTCATGTGTGCGAACTCGTTCATCTGCCCAGGATTGTCATACACCACCTCCTCAAGCAGAGGTTTAACGATGGCACTGAAGTAAGATGCTCGCGCTGCTATATTAAAAGAGGTACGTCCCTTCCAGATAGGTCCTTCTACCTGTACACGCGACGCCAGCATGCCCGCAGTGACAGAGGTGCGGTAGCGCTCCATGTCACCATCCAGCAGGCTGATGTCCACCACACTCGAGAGGCGGGTGCCATAGCGGGCGGGGAAAGCCCCTTTGTAGAGCACTACATCGTCCAGCACATCAGCATTGATGGCAGAGGTGAACCCCTGCAGATGCTGCGGATTATAGAGCGTGATGCCATCAAGGGTAAAGAGGTTCTGGTCATAGTCACCGCCACGCACATGGATGCCTGCCCTACCCTCACCGCTGCTCTGCACACCTGGCAGATGCTGCAACGACTTCAGCACGTCAGTTTCACCGAGGAGCACTGGCATGCGTCTGATTTGCTCTGCCGTGACGGTTATGGTGCTCATCTGAGAACTCTGCGCTCCGAAGTTATGGCGCGTTCCATACACCTGCACTTCCGCCAAGCTCTGCGTGTCTTGCTCCAGCTTCACATCCATGCTACGGTCACCCATCAAAGTCATCGTCACCGTTTGTGAGGCATAACCCACGTAGCTGAACACCAACTCCAGCACCCTATTACTTGGCAATGTCAGGGTATAGTGCCCTGTAGTATTGGTTGTGGTGCCCGTACGTCGCTGACTGTTATATACACTCACGCCTATCAGCGGCTCCCCCGTCTGTGCGTCGGTCACCATGCCGCTCAGCACCACGTTCTGGGCACTGAGGGGCAGTGACAGCAACATTAGAAAGAGAGGTATGAGAATCTTTTGTTTCATAGTAGACATTGTTTTAGGGGTTCAAGGGAGACTGTGAGATGAAAATACTCTCACCGTAATGCGACTTTTCACCACTTCCTACCCAGAAGTCCACATTAGCAGTTCGTCCCTCTCCCGTATCATTAGCTTCCACTGTGACCGTATAGGTCTCCGTGCGCATGTCTTTGCTCTGCTCCTCCGCAGTCTTGAGGGCAGAGAGCACCCACGGATAGGGCCACTGAATTACTGCAGTCACAGGCACATTATTCACCTTTAAGGAAACTGTAAAAGTCTGTGCCTCCCCACTAATGTCAAAGTGAGTCTGGTCTAACCTAATGAATCCTATGGGTTCATTTACTACTTCGTCGTCATCGCTGCTGCAAGCCGCGTATCCAAAGCTTAAAACCATCAGGAGCATAGCTGCTCCCATCCATTGAAGTGTTTTCATAGTACTATTTATTTTGAGTGATTGAACTAGGTGTATACGCATGATAACTCCCACGCCTATAGAAGAAGAGAACCTTTCTGACTTCCCCTGTGTCATTGGCCTTCACATGAAGAACGTAGGTGTACTCTGGGATATCGTCCTCCCAGGCCCGAGTGGTGTTCAGCGACTTACTTTTCAGTGAGCACCACGAGCATGAATCTTCGCCGCCGCTCATCATCACTACCTCCCAGTTCTCAAAATTCGTTTTTACCGTCTGCACCACATCCTGTTCGCTGTTGTCAATCTCAAATACCAACGGGGTCATCGTAATATAAGGCAGCGCTTCTGGTGCAGGTTCAGGCTCATCATCATCGCTGCAAGCCATAAATCCAGAACATAAAGTCATCAGGAACAACGCAGCTCCCATCCATCTCAGTGTCTTCATAATTGCAAAATTTAAATGGTTATCGTTTTTTGACCGTAAAATTAGCGGCCGTCCCTTTCCCCTCCAAATTTTCAGGTTTACAAAGAATTTACAAATGCAGCTGTGGTTTACAGAAAGTTTACCCATTGAGAAAGAGATCTTGATTACGCCACCCTAATTGGGGCTATCTCAAAAGGAAAAAGGAGTAATGCATTCAAAGAAATGCAGGCAAATAACGCGGAAAAGCCTTGTGTTGTCGCAAAAATGCTTCAGTATTATAAGCACAATAATGCTTGGTATTTCCGCAGAAACACCAAGCATTACTGGAAATGTGCTGTACTTTTGGTAAAATAAGATTCATTCTCCAAGCTCCAAGAAAGGGTAGTCATAGCTTAGAGCATCGAGAATGCTCCAATTATAGCTGTTCTTTAGGCGCATCTGCAGGATCTTGTGGCCAAGGGTGGTCATATACGCCCACAAGACATCACCGAGATAGTGAACCTGCTGCATGATATCTCTTCTGATTTCTTACATGTTCTATATCAGCTGGGTGAACTCAACGAACTGGAAAATGAGGTAAGCCTGCTGCTGAAGCTTGGCATTTCTCCTGTTTCCATCTCCCAGCTAGTGCTTCGTGAGAAGACCACAATCTCTGCCATACGTCGCAGATTGTATAAGAAAATCACTGGGCAGAATGGTACGCCCAGTGATTGGGATGAGATTATCCTTTCGCTGTAATCACTCAGCCTGCTTTTTCTTATCGAACCTCAGGTAGATGCCTGCCAAGATGGTGCCGCTGATGCTGTGCCAGGCACAGGAGATGGCACAGGGGAGTATGGCTAGGGGCTGCGCACTAAAGAAGGTGCCTGCCAGCACGGTGGCCAAGCCTGCATTTTGCATGCCCACCTCGATGGAGAGGGTACGTTTCTTGGCCGTATTGAAATGGGCCAGACGACCTGCCGTCCATCCTAGGAGATAGCCCAGCGTATTGTGGCAGAATACCACCACGAAGGTCCATAGGAAGAGCATCAGTCCACGTGCTACCAAGTCATCATGAATAGTGGATATCACGCCACCCACGATGAAGGCAAGGCAGGTGACACTAAGGCCTGGCATGAGCGACTGCACACGTGGGAAACTGGGGCGCGAGGAATAGGCGTAGTTCAGGTAGCAACCTATACCCACGGGGATGACGGTGACAATGAGGATATTGAGGAACATGCCAATGGCATCTATCTGGATGATCTCACCTGCTGTGATCTGCATGAGCAGGGGTGTCATGACAGGGGCGAGGAGCGTGGAGGCGCAGGTCATGCCTACGGAATAGGCCACATCGCCATGACAGAGGTAGGACATGATGTTGCTGGACACACCGCCTGGGCAACAACCCACCAAGAGGATGCCAAGCGCCAAAGCGGGTTCCAATCTGAAGATGTGCACCAGCAGATAGGCCACGCAGGGCATGATGAAGAACTGGGCGCAGGCACCTATAAGGATATCAAGGGGGCGACGTGCCAGCACGCGGAAGTCATTGGTAGTGAGGGTGAGTCCCATGGTGAGCATGATGATGCCCAGAATGACGGTCTGCGTGTTTCCTCGCACCCAGGCAAAGACTTGGGGGAAGAAGAAAGAGAATATGGCGGCTGCAATGACCGTGAGGGAGGCGTTGCTGGACAGCCATCGGCTAATGCGCTGTAGTGCAGTGATAAGATTGCTTTGTTTCATTATAGGGGGTTATGAGTTATCTGACAAATCTACCATCGCACCACTGAAAGGTGATCTCCTTGCGGATAAATGGTTTCAGGAAGGTGGCCGTCTCATTATCGAGGGCTGCAGGGGTGCTGAAGACGAAGGTCAGCGTCTGGGCATCGGGGGAGAGCACGGCCTTGGTGAGCAGCATCTCCACACGACTGCGATAGGACTGATAGCGATTAGCGTTCACCGTATCAGGCACGGCAGTGAAGAAATCATCCAGACGAGGCAAGGTATCAATGAAACAGCCCAATGGCAGTTCGTTCCAGTCGTCATCGTAAAAGCGAATGTGGCTATCGGCAGCAGGGCCATTGACGGTAGAGACGGCGCATACCACCTGAGCATCGCCCAGCGGAAGCACTTTCATCTGCCACGTAGATGTTGTGGTGAGACGCATCTCGATAAAGTCGGGCGTTAGCTTCGTCATCTCCGACTTGGTATTGAACCTGTTGGTCACCTCCGCGCGCATGTGGCTATCCAGAAAGTCGATGCAGTCAGCACGATTCACTGCCGTCAGCAGGGGTAGCACCGAATCAGGCATGCTGGTGAAGTAGTCGCGTGCCTGCTGGGCCTTCGCACTGACAGACATGAGCAACAAACTTACACAAAATAATATCTTATAATATTTCTTCATACTCTAAACCATAAACCATCATTTCGACCCCAAATATAAGAAGAACATTCCAATTAAGACCAAAATCAGGTCGATAACTTTGCTTCGAAGGTTCTTTTCATGGAAAACCATAGCCCCACAAGCGAAAGAAACCACCACGCTACCTCGACGGATCATGGACACGATGGAAATCATGGCATCGGGAAAACTGAGGGCGTAGAAATAGGCAAAGTCGGCTGCCCCCAAGAAAAGGGAGATGCACGGAATGGGCCATCGCCACTGAAACGGCGTGCTCTTGCGCCGCTGCGGATACCAGAGGAGCAGGATGACGGGGCACATGATGCAGACCTGATAGACATTGTACCACGACTGCACCAGCATGGGCGGGAACTGCTTCATGAGGCACTTATCATAGAGTCCGCTAACAGCACCCAATATCGCTGCCAAGACCAGCATGAATATCCAGCGATTATGCTTGAAATCGATACCTTCTTGCTTCCCTGCCCTGCTGAGTAGGAAGAAGGAGATGATGGCCAGAGTGACACCTATCCACTGGTAGAGGTTGAGCCGCTCTCCGAAGATGAGTAGGGCTCCGACCAGCACCATGACGGGGCGCGTGGCGTTGATAGGACCTATAATGGTAAGGGGTAGATGCTTGGTGGCAAAGTAGCCGAAAATCCAGGAAGAAAGAACGATGCACGACTTGAGCAGGATGTAGCGATGCACCTCCCACCCTGCCTGCGGCACATAGAAGATGCTGCCTTGCAAGGTCTGGGGCATGAGACGTGAGACGAGGATGAAGGGGCAGAACAGCAAGCTCAGGAACAAGGTGTTCAGGAACAGTACGGGAAGCACGGCATTGTCCTTGAGCGACTGCTTGCGAAAAGCGTCATACACGCCCAGCAAAACGGCAGAAAGAAAAGCTAGATATAGCATAACTATCTGTAAAAAACAGCGCAAAATTAGCAAACTGTACTCAGTTTTGCAACAACAAAAGCCTTACTTGCATGTATTTTCAAATAAATTCACTATTTTTGCCCACACATTAATATATAATACATCATGATAGCACTAACCGAAGACCGAAGTATTGAGGCTTTCCGCCTGCTTTCTGCCTGTGAGGAGCTCTGTAACTTCACCACTACACGCCATGGGGGTGTGAGTAAGAGCAACTATGCCTCTTTCAATCTGGGCATCTATGGGAACGATGATCCAGAATGTCTGAGGCAGAATATGGAGAAGCTATGCAGCGCTCTACCTGAACGCCCTACGCTGATGGTGATTCCGCACCAAGCGCATGGCACAACCATAGAGGTGATAGACGAAACCTTCGTGAATGCCAGTGCGGAGGAACGCCAGCTACGGATAGAGGACAAGGATGCTCTGATCACCAAGGAGAAAGGGGTCTGCCTATGCGTGACTACGGCCGACTGTATCCCCCTGCTATTCTATGACAAGACGCATGGTGTGATAGCCACTGCCCATGCGGGATGGAGGGGCACAGTGCAGCGCATAGCGAAGAAGACGCTGGAGCGCATGCATGAGCTTTATGGTACAGAGGGCAAGGATGTACTAGCTTGTCTGGGACCTGGTATTTCGCTGGCTGGTTTCGAGGTGGGCGATGAGGTGTATCTGGAGTTTGCCAACGCGGGGTTCCCGATGGAGCGCATCTCGGAGTGGAAGCGCAACAGCCATAAGTACCACATCAACCTCTGGATAGCCAATATGCTGCAATTCAAGGAATTTGGCATTCCCGACAAGCAGATAGAACTGTCGGGCATCTGCACCTACCTGCGCTATCAGGACTATTTCTCAGCCAGACGCATGGGCATAGAGTCAGGTAGGGCGTTGACAGGGATCATGTTGAAATGCTGAATTCAGCATTTCAAGATTAAAAAATTAAAACATTATAAAATTAAAAATTGAAAATAAAGGTTTCTGAGGAGTTCAAGGTGCATTGTCCCGACTTTAGGGGCATTGCAGTAGAGGCAAAGGTGGTGAATACGCCTTATAGTGAAGGGTTATGGAAGGAAATCGATGCCTATAGTGAGGAGCTGAAAGCGCACTATACAGTAGATGAAATCAAACAACGACCCAGCATTGCTGCTACCCGCGAGGCTTACCGTCGCTGTGGGAAGGATCCCAGCAGGTATCGTCCTTCTGGTGAAGCGCTTTGTAGGAGGGTGCTCAAAGGGCTGCAACTTTATCAGATAGACACACTGGTGGACATCATCAACCTAGTATCGATGAAGTCGGGCTACAGCATCGGAGGCTTCGATGCCGACAAGATTCAGGGCTGCGACTTGGTGCTGGGCGTGGGACATGCCGATGAACCTTACGAGGGCATAGGGCGTGGAGTGCTCAACATAGAGGGACTGCCTGTGTATAGAGATGCTGTGGGTGGCATAGGTACGCCTACCAGCGACCATGAGCGCACGAAGATGACAATGGAGACTACGCACATTCTGGCTGTGATCAATGGCTATAGCGGTGCGGAAGGCCTGCAGGAAGCGGCAGAGTTCACCGTGGAGCTACTGCGAAAGTATGCCAGAGGTACGGAGGAAAGAATATTTACTTTTGAATAACAAATAGTTTTGAAAAGAGTTTTACAGACAATGACAATGATGATGCTGGCATTAGTGATGATGCCTTCAGCAATGAATGCACAGGAATTCAGCGAAAGCGAACTGAGCTATGTGAATACGGCTACGCCCGACTTGTTCAAGAACGGCAACAGCTTCAACATCTGCTCTGATGACCTGCTGAAGATGGGATTCTGCTTCCCCATCCCTGGGTGCAAGCTGATATCCGATTGGAATCGCGACAACACAGGGCACTCTGGCTTAGACATCAAGACCTTTGCCAACGATACGGTGCGCAGCGCCTTCGACGGAGTGGTCCGCCTCTCACGCAACTATGGCGGCTATGGCAATGTAATCGTGGTGCGCCATCCCTTCGGACTGGAAACAGTGTATAGCCACAACTCCAAGAACTTCGTGAAAAGCGGAGATGTGGTAAAGGCTGGTCAGCCTATCGCCCTGGAGGGACGCACGGGACGTGCCACCACGGAGCATGTACACTTCGAAACACGCATCAATGGCGTGGCCTTCAATCCGCACTGGCTGTTTGATATCGAGAACCACACCTTGCAACCCGTCTGCCTGCTGGTGAAAAGGACGGGCGACGGGGCTTCTGTGGAAGTTGTAACAAAAAAATGAGCCTGAAACGTGCGAATGAACGAAGGTTTCACTATCTTTGTAGATATTTTTCATAAAATCGCTGAATGATAGAGAAGGTAATAATTCTGGAAGACATAGATCCCATCACTTTCTACGGGGTGAACAATGCCAACATGCAACTCATCAAGGCACTGTATCCGAAGCTGCGCATCGTGGCACGAGGCAATGTGATCAAGGTGCTGGGTGATGAGGAGGAGATGCATGCCTTCGAAGAGAACATCACCAAGCTGGAGAAGTATTGCGCGGAGTTCAACTCGCTGAAAGAGGAGGTGATCATAGACATCATCAAGGGCAATGCCCCGCAGGCCGAGAAATCGGGCAATGTCATCGTCTTCAGCGTGACGGGGAAACCCATCATTCCGCGTAGCGAGAACCAGCAGAAATTGGTGGAGGCGTTTAAGAAGAGCAACTTGGTATTTGCCATAGGTCCTGCAGGATCAGGAAAGACCTACACAGCCATCGCCCTGGCAGTACGCGCCCTGAAGAATAAGGAAATCAAGAAAATCATCCTGAGCCGCCCTGCCGTAGAGGCTGGAGAGAAGTTGGGCTTCCTTCCTGGCGACATGAAGGAGAAGATAGACCCTTACTTGCAGCCGCTGTATGATGCTTTGCAAGACATGATTCCAGCTGCTAAGCTGCAGGAGTATATGGAGAACAACGTGATTCAGATAGCGCCGCTGGCCTTCATGCGCGGACGTACACTGAACGATGCCGTGGTGATACTCGATGAAGCGCAGAATACTACCACCCAGCAAATCAAGATGTTCCTCACCCGCATGGGCATGAACACCAAGATGTTTGTCACAGGTGACATCACGCAGATAGACCTGCCATCTTCACAGACATCGGGTCTCATCCAGGCACTGCACATCCTGAGAGGCATCAGGGGCATCAGCGTGGTAGAACTGAACAAGAAAGACATCGTGCGCCATAAGCTGGTGGAGCATATCGTAGAAGCCTACGATAAGTTCGACAAAGAGCGCAAGGAGGAGCGCGAGCGGCTGAAAGCTGAGAAAGATAAAGAACAAGAAGAAATGAAATAATTCATAATTTATAATTCATAATTATTATGAAAGCAATAACAAGAACTGACTTCAACTTCCCAGGACAGAAAAGCGTGTACCATGGAAAGGTGCGCGACGTGTATAACATCAATGACGACAAGCTGGTCATGGTAGCTACCGACCGCATCTCTGCCTTCGACGTGATACTGCCCAAAGGCATCCCATTCAAAGGTCAGGTGCTGAACCAGATTGCAGTTAAGTTTCTGGATGCCACTACAGACATCTGTCCTAACTGGAAGCTAAGCTCTCCAGACCCTATGGTGACGGTAGGCGTGATGTGCGAAGGTTTCCCACTGGAGATGATCGTACGCGGCTACCTGTGTGGCAGCGCTTGGCGTGCCTACAAGAGTGGTGTGCGTGAGATCTGCGGTGTGAAGCTGCCAGAGGGAATGAAGGAGAACCAGAAATTCCCAGAGCCTATCATCACCCCTACTACCAAAGCAGAAATCGGTGAGCATGATGCCGACATCTCCAAGGAAGAAATTCTGGCTAAGGGCTCGGCCACAACAGAGGAGTATGCTCTGCTGGAGAAATATACATTGGCTCTGTTCCAGCGTGGTACGGAGATTGCTGCTAAGCGCGGCCTTATCTTGGTGGACACTAAGTATGAATTTGGCAAGCATGACGGCACTATCTACCTGATGGACGAGATTCATACACCAGACTCCAGCCGCTACTTCTACGCTGAGGGCTACGAGGAGAAATTCGCTAAGGGTGAGCCGCAGAAGCAGCTTAGCAAGGAGTTCGTACGTGAGTGGTTGATGAGCAATGGTTTCCAAGGCAAGGCTGGTCAGCAGGTGCCTGAGATGACCGATGCCATCGTTGAGAGCATCAGCGATCGCTACATCGAGCTTTATGAGCACATCACAGGCGAGAAGTTCGAGAAAGCCAATGCTGAAGGCGATGTTCTGGCACGCATTGAGAAGAATGTAGTTGGCACCATCTCAAAATAATTCATAATTTAAAATTGAATAATGTATCGCCAAGAGCAGGTCATGCCTTACGACCATAAAAGGCATAAGAGTGAGCAGGTGGAAGAGATGTTCGACCACATCGCCCACTCTTACGACCAGCTGAATGTAACCTTGTCACTGGGCATTGACAGACTCTGGCGACGCAAAGCCATCAAGACACTGGAGCCTTACCACCCACAACACATCATGGATGTGGCCACAGGAACAGGCGACTTTGCCATCTTGGCTTGCAAGAAACTGAGACCTACTAACCTCATCGGAGTGGATATTTCCGAGGGCATGATGGAGGTAGGAGGCAGGAAAGTGGCACAGGAAGGACTACAAGAGGTCATCAGCTTCAAATGCGAGGACTGTACGGCTTTGAGCTTTCCAGACGAGCAGTTTGATGCAGTGACGGTAGCCTTCGGGATACGCAACTTCGATGGACTCGACAAAGGACTGCAGGAGATGCAACGCGTGATGAAGACAGGTGGAAGGTTGGTAATATTGGAATTATCCACCCCCACAGCCTTCCCTATGAAGCAGCTTTACCACTTCTACTCCAAGACGGCGATGCCACTGATAGGCCGACTGATCTCGAAAGATGACAGCGCCTACACTTATCTGCCACAGAGCATCGCGGCCTGTCCGCAGGGAGAAGAAATGGCAGCCATCATACGCCTAGCAGGATTTAGAGAGGTGCAGTTTAAGGCACTGACCTTTGGAATATGCACGCTGTATACAGCGACAAAATAAATAGGTAAGAAAGGAAAAAGAGATGAACAAGTATGGATTAATCGGCTATCCATTGAGGCATTCGTTCTCAAAGAACTACTTCAATGAGAAATTTGCATCGGAACAAATCGATGCAGAGTATGTCAATTTTGAGATTGAGGACATTTCCGCCTTCAAACGCATCATTGACGGCAACCTAAACCTATGTGGTATGAATGTCACCATCCCCTACAAGGAGCAAGTGATCCCCTACTTGGATGACCTGGATCCTGCTACAGCCAAGCGTATCGGTGCCGTGAACGTCATCAAGGTAATCAGGGAGGGCAATAAGACCCGCCTCGTAGGCTACAATTCCGACATTACTGGGTTCAGTCGTTCGATAGAACCTTACCTGGAAACCAAGCATAAGAAAGCTCTGATACTGGGTACAGGCGGTGCCAGTAAGGCCGTGCTCTGCGGACTGGAGGACCTGGGCGTGGAAAGCACTTTTGTCTCTCGCACCAAGAAGAGTGCGGACGTGCTGACCTATGAAGAACTTACGCCTGAGATTATGGCTGAGCATCTAGTCATAGTGAACTGCACGCCTGTAGGCATGTATCCTAATGTGGATGCCTGTCCGAACATCCCTTACGAGTGCCTCACTCCCGATCATCTACTGTATGACCTGCTCTACAATCCAGATGAGACGCTCTTCATGAAGAAGGGAGCTGCTCAGGGTGCTACGGTGAAGAATGGATTGGAAATGCTGCTGCTCCAGGCCTTCGAGTCCTGGGAGATCTGGAACAGATAATTGAAGAATTAAGAATTTAGTTTTGCGAAAGCAAACGTAAAGATATAAATTGGGAATACTGACTTGAAGAAGTTTCTCAAATATGGACTGCTGGGGCTATTGGCTGTGTTGTTTATCGTGCTTACCATAGCCAGTTGGTACATGCTGGACTTCTCACTGAAACCTGAATACAACAAGGGAAGAAATATCCAGAGTTCACTGGAATACCTCTACCGCGAATACCCTTTCACGTCCGATTGGTTGGACAGTCTGCAAGCGCATCAGGCACTCAGGGACACCTTCATCAGTGCCGACGACGGGAGGAAACTGCATGCCCTCTATGTGAGCGCTCCCTCTTCTACTGATAAGACAGCCTTGCTGCTGCATGGCTACACCGATAATGCCACACGCATGCTTCATGTAGGCTACATCTACCACCATCTCTTAGGATACAACCTCCTTCTGCCAGATTTTTATGCCCATGGGGAGAGCGAGGGCGATGCCATACGCATGGGATGGAAAGACCGTAAAGATGCCTTACTTTGGAGTCAGTTGGCTGACCAACTATTTCACACAAAGACCCGTCAAGTGGTGCATGGCATTTCGATGGGGGGCTTTGTCACTATGGTGCTGGCAGGTGAAGACGCTCCTCAACTTGAGGCCTTCGTGGACGATTGTGGTTATACCAGTGTTTGGGAGGAATTTGCCCACGAGTTGGAAGCCACTTTTGGACTGCCAGAGTTTCCGATGATGTTTACCTCCAGTCTACTTTGCAAACTGCACTACGGATGGAGCTTTGGTGAGGCCGATGCCGTGAAAGCCATTAGGCATAGCACCAAGCCCATGCTCTTCATTCATGGCGACAATGACAACTTTGTCCCCACAGAAATGGTGCATACCCTCTACGATGCTAAGCCTGAGCCTAAAGAACTCTGGCTCACTCCCGACGTGGCCCATGCCCATTCCTACCTCACCTACCCAGAAGAATACATGAAGAAAGTCATCGACTTCTGTCACGCTTATCTTCCATAGTATCAGATTGTCATACATAACCTATATGCAGTAAAAGCACAGACATTGCATTATATTAAAAAAAGTTGTATCTTTGCATAGATTTAAGGAATGAACATGAAACGTCTGTTGCTATACGTCACATTCTGCCTGATACTGACGGGGTTGTATGCCCAAGAGGTATTTACGCCAGACAACCTGCCCAAGGTGCATATTGCCGACCGTACGCAGTATGTCTGCAATCCATCGGGTATTCTCTCGCAACAAGCCTGTGACAGCATCAATACCTGGCTCTATGCGCTGGAACAGCAAACTGGCATTGAGACCGTGGTAGCTGCTGTGCCATCTATCGGTGACGTAGAATGTTTCGACTTCTGCCATGAACTGCTGAACAGCTGGGGCGTGGGAAAAAAAGGAAAGGATAATGGGCTGGTAGTGCTACTGGTTATCGACCAACGCTGTGTGCAATTCTACACTGGCTATGGTCTGGAGGGCGTGCTGCCAGATGCCATCTGCAAGCGCATCCAGACACGAGATATGCTCCCCTACCTCAGGGACAACCACTGGGATGAGGGCATGATGGCTGGTATGAAATCCGTGTGCGCCCGCTTAGACGGCAGCATGGAGAATGATGCGGAGGAAGATGATGACCTTGGCGGATTACTCGTCTTCGTGGCCCTGATGTTTGGTGCCTTTGGCCTCTGCTTGTTCTTTGCATGGTTGGCTGCCTATCGTGCCAGTCGTTGCCCCCACTGTGGAAAGCATGAACTGAAGCGCATCACCAGTCGGGTGGTATATCGCCGTGGAGGCATCATCGCCAGAGATGTCACATACCTCTGCTCCCACTGTGGAAATCAAGTAGTGAAGCGTGAGAACTCCTACGACCAAGACTACCATAGTCGTGGTGGTGGCAGTGGCCCTGTAATCTTCGGAGGCGGCAGTTTCGGAGGTGGAGGCTTCGGAGGTGGAGGCTTCGGAGGAGGTAGCTTCGGAGGCAGCTTCGGAGGCGGCATGGGAGGCGGAGGTGGTGCTGGAAGTCACTTTTGAGATTTAAATATCAAAGCATTGAAGAATTAAAAATTAAATACAGAAAGATATGAAAAAAGGATTAATTGGAATTATCGTTGTGATTGCCCTCCTTGTGGTATGGGGTATCAGTGTGTACAATGGCATGGTAGGGCTGGACGAAGGTGTGAATACAGCCTGGGCTAATGTAGAGACTCAGTATCAGCGTCGTGCAGACCTGATTCCTAATTTGGTGAATACCGTAAAAGGCTATGCAGAACATGAGCAGAGCACTTTTGAAGCTGTGGTGAACGCACGAAGCAAGGCCACCTCAATCACTGTGGATCCCACAAGCTTAACCCCAGAGAAGCTGCAGGAATTTCAGGCTGCACAGGGTGAGATCACCTCTGCACTGGGTAGGCTGATTGCCATCTCAGAGAATTATCCTGACCTGAAGGCCAGCGAGCAGTTTAAGGAACTCCAGGCACAACTGGAAGGCACGGAGAACCGTATTAGCGTGGCACGTAAGAACTACAACGACGAAGCTCGTACCTATAACACCACCATCCGCACATTCCCTAAGAACATCTTCGCAGGAATGCTTGGATTCAGCCAGCGTGCCTACTTTGAGGCTGCTGCAGGTGCAGAGACAGCTCCAACAGTTCAGTTCTAATTGATTCTCCAAAACAACCTACTATGAGCAACAACCAAAGATATATGATGCGTGGCGTGAGTGCATCAAAGGAAGATGTACACAATGCCATAAAAAACATAGACAAGGGCATTTTCCCTAAGGCGTTCTGCAAAGTGATACCCGACATACTGGGAGGCAATCCTGAGTATTGCAATATCATGCATGCTGACGGAGCAGGAACCAAGTCAAGCTTGGCCTACTTGTATTGGAAAGAGACAAGCGACCTCTCTGTTTGGAAGGGAATCGCCCAGGATTCACTGATCATGAACATAGACGACTTGCTGTGCGTAGGTGCTGTGGACAATATCCTTGTGTCTAGCACCATAGGGCGCAACAAGCTCTTAATTCCTGGCGAGGTGATTTCTGCAGTAATCAATGGTACTGACGAGTTGCTGGCAGAACTGCGCGACATGGGAATCGGTGTGTATGCCACAGGTGGAGAGACTGCTGACGTGGGCGACCTGGTACGCACCATCATTGTGGACACCACAGTAACCTGCCGCATGAAACGAAGTGATGTCATAAACAATGCCAATATCCAGGCTGGTGATGTCATCGTGGGTATGGCATCCTTTGGACAGGCGACCTATGAGAAAGAATACAATGGTGGTATGGGCAGCAATGGTCTGACCAGCGCCCGCCATGATGTATTTGCCAAATACTTGGCAGAGAAATATCCAGAAAGCTACGACAAGGCTGTGCCTGAAGAGCTGGTCTATAGCGGTGGCTTGAAGTTGACAGATGCCGTGGAAGGCAGTCCGCTGAACGCTGGGAAACTGGTGCTCTCACCTACCCGCACCTATGCGCCTGTCATCAAACAGTTGCTTGATGAGATGCGTCATGAGATTCATGGCATGGTGCATTGTTCTGGTGGTGCCCAGACCAAGATTCTACACTTCATGCCAGATGGTTGCAAAGTAGTGAAAGACAACCTCTTCCCTGTACCACCTCTCTACCGCACTATCAAAGAGCAGAGCGGAACCGATTGGCAAGAGATGTATAAAGTGTTCAACATGGGACACCGCATGGAAGTCTATCTGAGTCCGGAGAAAGCAGCACGCGTGATAGAAATCAGTCAGAGTTTCGGCATCGATGCACAGATCGTGGGACGTGTAGAAAAGAGCGACTGGGAAGGCCTGATCATAGAAAGTGAATTTGGTAAATTTGTTTACGACAAATAACGATGGCTGAGACAAACCTTTTGGAAAAGCTCAACGGACTACTTCCCCGCTTTGAGGAAGTCTCTACGCTCATCACAGATCCCAGCGTGATAGCCGACCAGCAGCGCTACGTCAAGTTGACGAGAGAATACAAGGATCTAAGCAGCCTTATGAAAGCCCGCAAGGAATACATGCAGGTGCTTCAAGGCATCGAGGAAGCCAAGGATATTCTGGTGAATGAGGAAGATCCGGAGATGAAGGAAATGGCCCGTGAAGAACTGGCAGCCAACCAAGAGCGTCAGCCACAGTTGGAAGAAACCATCAAGCTGATGCTCATTCCAGCCGACCCAACAGACAGTCGCAATGCTATTCTGGAAATACGAGGCGGTACAGGAGGTGACGAAGCGGCACTCTTTGCAGGCGATCTCTTCCGTATGTACTCCAAATACTGCGAGATGAAAGGTTGGAAGTTTGAGGTCTCCAGTGCCAGCGAAGGAGCCGTAGGCGGTTTTAAGGAGGTAATCTGCTCCGTGACAGGTGAGGGTGTCTATGGCACCCTAAAGTACGAGAGCGGTGTACACCGTGTGCAACGTGTGCCCGTCACAGAGACTCAAGGTCGTGTACATACGTCAGCAGCCTCTGTTGCCGTTTTGCCAGAAGCTGATCCTTTTGAGGTGAATATCAACGAAGGGGAGATTCGCTGGGATACATTCCGAAGCAGTGGTGCTGGTGGGCAGAACGTGAATAAAGTGGAATCTGGCGTACGACTGCGTTACAACTGGAAGAATCCTAACACTGGCATCGTAGAAGAAATCCTAATAGAATGTACGGAAACCCGTGACCAACCTAAGAATAAGGAACGCGCTCTCGCGCGTCTGCGTACTTTCATCTATGACAAAGAGCATCAGAAATACATGGATGACATCGCCCAGAAACGTAAGACCATGGTATCGACAGGCGATCGTAGTGCCAAGATACGCACCTACAATTATCCACAAGGACGTATCACCGATCACCGCATCAACTATACCATTTACAATCTGGCAGCCTTTATGGATGGAAACATTCAAGACTGCATCGACCACCTAATAGTGGCCGAAAATGCAGAACGACTGAGAGAGAGTGAATTATAAAAAGCATCAGGCATGACAGTAGGTAAACGATCAACAAACTTATGGGAGAAAGCGAAGGCACTAGGTCATCGTTTTCCGTTGGCATTATGTCTCCTTGTCATGTTTACTGTTTTCATCTTGATACTGATACAGACTGGGTGGGAATGGCCAGACGAAAAGATGATATTCTTCGGAATGCTTTATCTGCCTACGGCTGCATTGATGGCCCTATCCTTCCACCTGCTGAACGAGGAAGTGAGACACAAGAAACGTGGAGATGTGGTGGAAGCCATCGTACTCATAGCTTGGCTTGCCTTTTGTGGACACCTAACCAATCGCTATGAGTATCTGGAAAGTGCAGATACATACTTGCCCGTGGCCTGTGTATGCAGCATCGTCGTCTCCATATTCACGCTATCGTTCTACTACCAGAAGGATGACATTCCATTCTGGAGATTCTGCTTAAAGCTGTTTGTAGGAGCATTTATTGCCTACATGGTTAGCCTCATCCTTATGGGTGGCATTGCATTGCTTTTAGTCTCCTTTGACCAATTATTTGGGTGGGAGATTCCTGATAAGGCATTTGCCTCAGCTGCTACCATCTGTATCGTGCTTATAGGATCCCTTTTGTTCCTACTAAGGATACCTCATGGGGAAGAGAAGCGTGATAGCAGTATCCCTCAACTGTCAAAATTCTACAAGGGAGTCGTCTATTACTTGTTTATGCCACTCCTCTTGTGCTACATGCTGACTCTTTATGTCTACGCTTTCAACATATTGATACACTGGGAGCTCCCAAACGGATGGGTATCTTGGCTGACCACTGTACTCATGTTTGGCATGCTGGTTGTGGTATTCATGCTCTACCCCCAACAATTCAGTACTTTCAGCCATGAGTTTGAGAGGAAAAGTTTTCGTTGGTTACCTATACTCGTCATCCCACTTCTGATACTGATGTCTGTGGGTATCTGGCGTCGTATATCCGACTATGGCATCAGTATAGACCGCCTATACATATTACTTTTCAATGTATGGTGCTATGTGGTCTGCCTTGTTTTATGCCTACAAAGATCACGCCGTATCTGGTGGATTCCTATTTCATTCTGCCTTCTGTTCTTTTTAGCCTCTATGGGTCCTTGGAGTTTCACTTCCATCACCAAGAAAGTGATGCTAACAGAACTGGAAGAGGCCTTAAGAGCACATGGACGGGATCTTCCGATGAATGATCAGCAATATAAAGCATGGGCGGAGTCATTGCCAGAAGACAAGCAGCATCTTAACAACAAGCTAGACTACCTTAGCAGGAATTATGGCAATGATGTCAGAAACCATTTGGTGGCCGACATGGTATGGATCTCTCAGCATATTTGGCCTGAAACAGAGATTGATGAGGAAATAATAGACAAGCCTTACGACATTGAGGTGTTGGGATTGCTCAAGGAGCATCCACTCAGCATGCCCTCTGGGTACGACGAGTTGTACTATTTTGAAATGGATGATGCCGATGACGTAGTATTTCAGGGAGACAGCCTAAGTTTCAGCATCTTGGATTTCCACGTTCAGATGCCTTGTCAGACTTTTGTCGCAAGTATGGATGAACCACTTCAACGATTTGTCATTCAACGAGACAGTGCACTCATCATAGGCAATGACGTGATCTACGACCGTGAAAGAGAGGAGTTACGACTCAATGGCATCCTATTGAGAAAGAAATAAAAAACTAAAAACTATGAATAAAGAAACACTATTCGAGAACATCAAGCGCAAAGGATCATTTCTCTGCGTAGGTCTGGATACAGACATCAAGAAGATTCCAGAATGTCTGTTGCAGGAAGAAGATCCCATCTTCACTTTCAACAAGGCCATCATCGATGAAACTGCCGACCTTTGCATTGCCTACAAGCCTAATCTGGCTTTCTACGAGAGCATGGGCGTAAAGGGATGGATTGCCTTTGAGAAAACCGTGAGATACATTAAGCAGTTCTACCCAGAACAGTTCATCATAGCCGATGCAAAGCGTGGTGACATAGGGAACACCTCAGCCATGTATGCACGCAGTTTCTTTGAAGAGATGGACATAGATGCTGTAACGGTGGCTCCTTATATGGGTGAAGACAGTGTAACACCATTCCTGAACTATGCAGAGAAATGGGTGATTCTCTTGGCACTTACCAGCAACAAGGGGTCGCACGACTTCCAGCTTACAGAAGACCAAAGTGGTGAGAAACTCTTTGAAAAGGTGCTGCGTAAATCACAAGAATGGGCCAACGACGAACAAATGATGTATGTCGTAGGCGCCACTCAAGGCAAAGCATTCGAAGACATTCGTAAGATAGCCCCTAACCATTTCTTACTGGTGCCAGGAGTTGGTGCACAAGGAGGATCGCTGGAAGAGGTATGCAAATACGGCATGAACCAACGATGCGGCCTCATTGTGAATTCCAGCCGTGGTATCATCTATGCCGATAAAACCGTGAACTTTGCCGAAGGTGCACGCCAAGCAACAGCTGATTTGCAAGTTCAAATGTCAAATATCCTAAAAACGACACTTTTAGCATGATATAAACCAAAAATAATGCAAATCTTCTCATGTAATGTGAGAAAAAAATGCTTATTTTGCTACTGAAATTAAACTAAAAACAAAAATGGAGTTTTCTGCCAAACAAATAGCACAGTTCCTACAAGGAGAAATCGTAGGTAACGAAGAAGCTTGCGTGCATACCTTTGCCAAGATTGAAGAAGGTGTGCCAGGTGCATTGTCTTTCCTTTCAAATCCTAAATACACCCCACACATTTATGAGACCAAATCATCTATCGTATTGGTAAACAAGGACTTTGTTCCTGAGAAAGAAGTGAATGCCACTCTGATTAAAGTTGATAATGCCTACGAATCACTGGCGAAGCTGCTGATGCTTTACGAACAGAGCAAACCCAAGAAGCAGGGTATCAGTCCGCTGGCTTCTATCGCGACCACAGTTAAAATTGGTGAGAATGCCTATATAGGTCCGTTCGCCGTCATTGGTGAGAATGTGGTTATCGGAGCTAATGCTCAGATTTATCCACATGTGTATATAGGTGACGGAGCAAAGATTGGGGATGACTGCCTGCTCTATTCATCTGTAAACATCTATCATGGATGTCAGATTGGCAACCGCGTCACATTGCATTCCGGAGCCATTATCGGAGCTGATGGATTTGGTTTTGCACCTACTCCCAACGGCTACGACAAGATTCCTCAGATTGGTATCGTCATCTTAGAAGATGATGTAGAAATAGGTGCCAATACTTGCGTGGACAGAGCCACCATGGGAGCAACCATTGTTCATAGAGGTGTGAAGTTGGACAACCTGATACAGATAGCCCACAATGACGAGATAGGTTCGCACACAGTGATGGCGGCACAGGTAGGCATCGCAGGTTCTGCTAAGATTGGCGAATGGTGTATGTTTGGTGGACAAGTGGGGATCGGTGGTCATATTCACATTGGCAACCACGTGGAGCTTGGTGCACAGACAGGTGCTCCGTTCAGCATCGAAGACAATAAGCAACTCATCGGTGCTCCTCCAATAGAAAAGCGCACCTTCTTCCGCAATGTAGCACTTACCCAGCGCTTGCCAGAGATGTACAAGGAATTGGGCGCATTACGCAAGGAAATTGAAGAACTGAAAAAGCAACTCAATAAATAAGATATGAGCAAGCAAAAGACATTGAAAGACAAATTCTCCTTAAGCAGCAAGGGATTGCATACAGGATTAGACCTTACCGTAACCTTCTGTCCTGCTCCTGAGAACTTTGGATACCAGATAAAGCGTGTGGATCTGGAGGGTCAACCCCTCATCCCTGCATTTGCAGATAAGGTGGCGGAGACCACTCGTGGTACGGTATTGGTGCAAGACGGTGTAAAGGTCAGCACCATCGAACATGGTATGGCAGCCCTCTTTGCGTCTGAAATCGACAATTGCCTCATCGAAGTAAATGGCCCTGAGTTTCCTATTCTGGACGGCAGTGCCAAGTACTATATCGAAAACATTAAGAAAGTAGGTGTCGTAGAGCAGACGGCAGAGAAAGAGTATTTTGAGATTAAGCACAAGATGGAATTCCGTGATGAGGAACATGGAGGCAGCATTATCATGTATCCTGATGATAAGTTCAGCATCACAACCCTCATCTCCTATGACTCCGTCATTTTGCCTAACCAGTTCGCCGTTTTGGAAAATCTGGAGCAGTTCGAAGAAGAAATCTCTCAAGCACGTACCTTCGTCTTCGTACGTGAGATAGAGCCATTGCTGAACGCAGGGCTTATCAAGGGAGGCGACTTAGACAATGCCATCGTGATCTACGAACGCCAAATGACACAAGAGCGCTATAACAAACTGGCAGACATTATGGGAGTACCTCACATGGATGCCACTCGCTTGGGTTATATCATGCATAAGCCGCTGGTATGGTCAAATGAATGCGCCCGTCACAAATTACTGGATGTGATTGGAGACATGGCACTGATAGGAAAGCCTATCAAGGGACATATCATTGCCACTCGTCCTGGACACACCATTAACAACAAGTTTGCACGCCTGATGCGTGAAGAGTTATTGCAAAATTCATAAGAAGAGATATGAGCGATATTAGTAATTTAGCATACATCCATCCCGAAGCCAAAATTGGCGAGAATTGTAAGATTGGCCCTTTCTGTTTCATCGACAAGAATGTGGAAATAGGTGACAATAACGTATTGATGAACAATGTATCTATACATTATGGTGCACGCATCGGCAATGGGAACACTTTCTTTCCAGGATGCAGCATCAGTACCATTCCACAGGACTTGAAGTTCCACGGAGAAGATACTTTGGCTATTGTGGGTGATAATAATAGCATCCGCGAGAATGTCACCATCAGCCGTGGCACTGCTTCCAAAGGGAAGACTGTGGTAGGAAGCAACAACCTGCTTATGGAGAATATGCATGTGGCACACGACTGTGTCATTGGAAGTGGTTGCATCATTGGCAACTCTACTAAGTTTGCAGGAGAGGTAGTAGTAGACGACAATGCCATCATCAGTGCCGTGGTCTTGATTCACCAATTCTGCCATATTGGTGGGTTTGTGATGGTGCAGGGTGGTTGCCGCAGCAGTAAGGACATCCCTCCTTATGCCATTGCCGCCCGTGAACCTATCGGCTATGCAGGCATCAACATTGTAGGTCTGCGCAGAAGAGGGTACTCCAACGAGACCATCGAACTGATTCACAATGCTTATCGCACTATCTATCAGAGCGGCCTCAATACTACGGATGCATTGAAGAAGATCGACGAGGAATTCCCGAAGACCCCAGAGATCAATTATATAGTAGATTTTATACGTAATTCAAGCCGAGGCATTATCCCCGCAGTTGCTAAATAAACAGGATATGATTTACAGATTCACTTTTATTTCAGACGAAGTAGACGACTTCAAGAGGGAGATCCAGATAGACTCTGAAGCCAAGTTCTACGATTTGCATCAAGCCATCTGCGAGGCATGTGGCTACGACGACAAACAGTTGGCTTCTTTCTTCACCTGCAATGACGACTGGGAGAAAGAAACTGAGATCACACTGGAGGAGATGGATACAAACTCTGAGGATGATATCTGGTTGATGGCCAAGACTCGTCTCAGCGAATTGGTTGAGGAGGAAAAGCAGAAGCTGATCTATGTATTCGACTATATGACCGACCGCTGCCTATTTGCACAACTTAGTGAAATCATCACAGGCAAGAAACTGGATGCGCCTGCATGCACGAAGAGCCGTGGAGAAGCACCAAAGCAGCAAATGGATTTCGATGAGTTTGAGAAAAAGACGGCAGGAGGCGATTTGCTGGGAGAAGACTTTTACGGAGATCAAGACTATGATGCAGATGAAATAGACCGTGAAGGATTTGAAGGTCTGGACGACCTGCCTAACGATTCATTCGACGGAAGCGACATCTATTAAGTAGTTCTCCCATCGAAAAGCATGCATACCCTCATTGTCCTTATAGGTCCTACAGGCGTAGGGAAAACAGAATTAAGCCTTGAACTGGTAGAGCGATATCACACAAGTATCGTCTCTGCCGATTCAAGGCAAATTTATGCAGACCTCCAAATAGGCACAGCCTCTCCTACTCCAGAGCAGCTGTCGCGTGCCAAGCATTACTTCATTGGAAATCTCAAGCTTTCTGATTATTTCAGTGCTGCTCAATATGAAGAGGAAGCGATGAAACTGCTGAGCAGTCTCTTCAAAGATCATGACGTGGTGATTCTTACAGGTGGTTCCATGATGTATGTAGATGCCATCTGCAAAGGCATCGACCTAATCCCAACTATAGAGCAAGAGACACGTGAAATGATGCAGCAGAAGTACCAACAACAGGGACTGGAGAGTTTATGTGAAGAGCTAAAACTACTTGATCCTGAATACTATCAAGTCGTTGACCGTAAGAACCCTAAACGCATTGTGCATGCACTGGAAATCTGCTATCAGACAGGGAAGACCTATACGTCCTTTAGGACACATCCTAAGAAAGACCGACCTTTCCGAATGATAAAGATAGGGTTAAACCGTCCACGCGAGGAACTCTATAACCGCATCAATCTGCGTGTAGATCAGATGATTAAAGACGGATTGGTGGAAGAAGCCTTACGCGTATATCCGCATCGAGACCTAAACTCACTCAATACAGTGGGATACAAGGAGATGTTCAATTACCTAGATGGACTTTGGACATTAGACTATGCCATAGAGAAAATAAAAGTGAACACTCGCACCTACGCACGCAAGCAACTCACATGGTTCAAACATGATGATGAGATTCAGTGGTTTCATCCCGATGATAAAGCAAAGGTCATTCAATACATCGACCAACAATTGGCAGATTAGGGCGCTTACTTATCCAAGTCGCTATACTTACGGATACGCTTCAGGTAGTAAGACCAGAGTATACAATCCCTCTCTCGAAAGAATGGTAATCTTACGTCCCCAAGATGCTGCATCTTTGACCTGAAAGATGCATAATCTTTCCGAAGTCCCCTAAATGCTTGCCTTGCCTTCACCACCATCCAGGCACTGCGCCATTCACCTTTCAATAGGAAACTAAGCGCAGCCACATAGTCGAGCACCGCACGCACAGCCATTACGGACTTTAGCCTATCATTCGGCAAGTTCTTATAAAGCATCAGCAAGTTATTCCGGAAATTGAGGAACGTCTTCCGCGGGTTCTCCTTTTGCAGGGTTCCTCCGCCTACATGATAGACCACACTCTGAGGGACGCAATACACTTCTTTGCCTGAAGACCAAAGGCGCCAACAAAGATCCACCTCCTCCATATGTGCAAAGAAATTCCCATCCAAGCCCCCTACCTGCTTATAATCTGCGAGGCGGATGAAAAGAGCGGCACCAGTAGCCCATGCCACTGGTATGATATCATCATACTGCCCTTCGTCTCTCTCCACTGCACTCATGATCCTCCCTCGACAATAGGGATAGCCGTAATGATCGAGGAATCCGCCACTGGCTCCAGCATACTCAAACGCCTCTTTCTGATGCCAGCTTCGCAGTTTAGGCTGACTAGCAGCTGCCTTTGGATGGCTATCCATGAAATCCAACAGCGGAAGAAGCCAATGCTCGGTGACCTCCACATCGGAATTGAGTAACACTACATACTCTGCATCCACCTCCTCAAGCGCACGATTATATCCTTCTGCAAATCCATAATTCCTATTGAGAGCAATTATGCCCACAGTTGTGAACATCTCATGGAGCAACTGCAGAGACGCATCATCAGAACCATTGTCGGCCACATAAACCACTCCCCCATCCTGCTCCGTATAGGATACCACAGAAGGAAGGAATTGCTTCAACAATTCACACCCGTTCCAATTCAATATGACCACTGCTACTTTATCCATTCTCAGCTTGTCTTTGATGCGCTTTCACCATCTCACGCGTCAGTTTCCAACGTCGATGCGACCAGAACCAATAAGGAGGATCCCTTCTGATAGTATTCTCCAGCCTCCGTGCAAATGCCTCTGTTATCTCCCCTTCTGCCGTTTGCTTAGGCGCTTCTGTGATCAAGTCAAAACTGGCCTGACAATGACCGCGCGACTTACGGGTGAGTTCGCAATAGAAGACAGGGATATTCATCATCTTTGCCAATCGTTCTGCCCCATCCATGAAGACCGTATCTTGATTCAAGAAGGTAGTCCAGTAATGCGCTTCGTTCATATTAGGCGATTGATCTGAAATCAGTCCGATGGCGAAGCGTTTCTTGGCACGATAGCATTTCACCATCTCACGTGCCGTGCTATGCTTAGGAATATTCACCCCCCCAAAACGAGAGCGGATGCGCTTGAAAAGTTCATCAAGGTGTTTATTATGCAAGGGTTTATATACCTGCAACGGCAAATCCCCCGGCTCCATGATGGATGCCATACCTATGTTCCACTCGAAATTGGCATAATGCGGTAAAAGGACTATCAACCCTCCATGCTTCTCGATCATTTCCAAGAACTGCTCCTTATGAATGTACTCCATACGTCTGGCAAGCTCTTCGTATGAGATGGTCAGCAACTTCACTTCTTCAACCAGATAGTCGCAGATATAATGATAGAAATCATGCTCTATCTTCTTGAGCTCAGCATCCGACTTCTCAGGAAACGAGTTGTGCAGATTCTCCCTTACCACCTTCAAGCGGTAACGCACCACCCGATACGCCAAGAAGGCCAATCCGTCTGAAAGCACATACAAGGCCTTGAGAGGCAACTGTGCCAATAGCCAAAGAGAGGCATAAGTCAGATAATATGTCAGTTTCGAAATCATAGCATCGCTCCCTTCAACGCAGATCCATCTGCGATAAACTCTCCTAAGCGCACAGGCACTACGACATTGTCATAAGTTCCCTTGCATTCCACTTCCACCTTAATATAATTAGGTGTGAAACCATGCATCACATGCTGAGTCTTGCTATGCTCCAAAAGCACAGGCATCACCTCACCCATATGACGTTGATAGAAAGCATGCTGCTTCGCATCAGACAATTGCGACATTCGTTCACTGCGCTCATGCTTAACTTCTGGCATCACCACATAAGGAATCTTCAACGCCATCGTACCAGGACGTTCCGAGTAACTGAACACATGCAGCTTGGTCACATCCAGTCCTTCTATGAAATGATAGGCATCCTCGAAGTATTCGGATGTCTCTCCTCTATTTCCCACCATCACATCCACACCTATAAAGCAGTGAGGCATCAGTTCTTTGATGACCTCCACCTTATGCGCGAAAAGGTCACGATTGTACCTACGCTTCATCAGATGTAAGACTTCATCGCTTCCCGATTGCAAAGGAATATGGAAATGCGGCATGAAGCGTTTGGAATTGGCCACATAGCTGATGATATCATCAGTAAGCAAATTGGGCTCAATCGAAGAGATGCGATAGCGCTCTATTCCCTCCACCTGATCCAACTCCCTCACGAGGTCGTAAAATTTTTCTCCCGTGGTTTTGCCAAAATCGCCGATATTCACACCTGTGATGACAATTTCCTTTCCACCCTCTTTGGCCACCTCTTCTGCCTGCTTCACCAATGAAGCGATGCTGCCGTTTCGGCTACGTCCGCGTGCCATCGGGATGGTACAATAGGTGCAATAGTAATCACAACCATCTTGAACTTTAAGGAAATAGCGGGTCCTATCGCCATGAGAGCATGAAGGAACGAAAGAGCGGATGTCTTGCAAGCGAGACGTAAAATGGGCGCCATGGTCTTTTTTCTGCAATGCCCCAAGATGTTGCAAGATATCTTTCTTCTGCTCTGCACCGAGCACCACATCCACACCTTTTATATTAGCTACCACCTCTGGCTTCAGTTGTGCATAGCACCCCATCACTACCACATAGGCATGTGGGTGTTCCTTCACTAATCGATGTATAATCTGTCGGCATTTTCTATCGGCAACCTCCGTTACCGAGCAGGTATTCACTATACAGATGTCAGCTTCCTCTCCCTCTGCAGCTGTACATACGCCAGCCTTACTGAGTATCTGGGAAACCGTCGAGGTCTCCGAGAAATTCAGTTTGCATCCCAGTGTATAGTAAACCGCTTTCTTACCCGCTAATGTCAGATTATCTGTCATACCTATTGCACATTTTCAGCACAAAAATACAACAATAAAAGGATTTTTCCTATTTTTGCACCCAAATAAGGGATTTAGCCATGATTGCAGAGAAATTTATCAAACTTTACGAGAAGAGTTTTCGTGAAAACTGGGATCTGAAATGTCTGACAGACTATGGCGAATCCAGCACATTCACTTATGGAGAGGTAGCGAAAGAAATCGCCCGCATCCACCTTATTTTCAAGCATTGCCAACTGCGAAGAGGCGACAAGGTTGCCATCATTGGAAAGAACAATACGCGCTGGTGCATTTCATTCTTGGCAACGATAACCTATGGTGCCATCGCGGTGCCTATCTTGCAAGACTTCAACCCTAGCGATGTGCATTATATCATCAATCATTCCGAGTCTTCTTTCCTCTTTACTAGCGACTTGATCTGGGAGCGATTGGAAGAAGAGAAACTTCCCGATATCCGTGGAGTTTTCTCACTGTCGGACTTCCGCTGTCTTTATCAGAGAGACGGAGAATCTATCCAATACTTCCTAAAGCATCTCGAAGAGCAAATGCAGACTAGCTATCCGCAAGGGTTCAGCAAGGAGGATGTGATCTATACCGACCTTGACAACGATAAGGTCATGCTCATCAATTACACCTCAGGAACCACAGGATTCAGTAAAGGAGTGATGTTGACAGGCAATAACCTGGCAGGAAATGTGGTCTATGGCATTCGCTCTGAATTATTAAAGAGGCAAGAGAATGTGCTCTCATTCCTTCCTTTAGCCCACATGTATGGCTGTGCATTCGACTTTCTTACGGCTGTTGCAGTAGGAACACACGTCACTCTTCTAGGCAAGACACCATCCCCCAAGATCCTGCTGACGGCCTTTGAGGAAGTCAAGCCCAATCTCATCATTACGGTGCCATTGGTCATTGAAAAAATCTATAAAAACATCATCCTTCCCCTTATTCAGAAGAAAGGCATGAAGATGGCTCTAAGCATTCCGATGCTCAACGCACAGATATACGCGCAAATCCGCAAGAAGTTGGTCGATGCATTGGGAGGTCGTTTCAAGGAAGTCATCATCGGAGGGGCTGCCCTGAATCCTGAAGTGGAGGAATTCTTCCACCGGATCAAGTTCCCATTTACTGTGGGGTATGGCATGACGGAATGCGCACCACTGATTAGCCATCAATACTGGGATAAGTTTGTACCCACTTCTTCTGGAAAGCTATTGGAAGGTTTCATGGAAGCCCGACTTTCTAAGGTTGATCCTAAAACGGGCATCGGAGAACTAGAAGTCAGAGGCGAAAATGTGATGAAAGGCTATTACAAGAACGAAGAGGCAACTAGAGAAGCATTCACAGAGGACGGATGGCTTCGCACGGGCGACTTAGGAACTATCGATGCCGACCATAATATCTATCTGCGAGGAAGAACTAAAACCATGATCCTTGGATCTAACGGGCAGAATATCTTCCCTGAAGAACTGGAATCAAGACTCAACAATCTACCTTTTGTGTTGGAGAGCTTAGTCGTGGAATCAAATAAAAAGTTGGTGGCATTGGTTTACCCCGACTTTGATGCTTTGAATTCCCTAGGTCTCAACACCCCAGAAAGTCTGAAAGCCATCATGGATCAGAACCTTGAAACCCTCAACAAAAGTGTAGGTGCCTACGAAAAGGTAAGTCGCATCCAGATCTTCCCTACTGAGTTTGAGAAGACTCCGAAGCGCAGCATCAAGCGCTACCTATACAATAGTGTAAATGAGAATTAAAACTAAATGATATGAGAAAGTTATTATTCATTATGACGGCATTCGTTGCACTTTCCGTTGCTTCATGCGGCAATGGCAGCAGCGAAAAGCCTATGTCGGCTGCAGACTCTATCCGTCTGCAGGATTCTATCGATGCGCTGATGCAGGCAGAGCAAGAGGCTTTGGAGATACAACAAGCTGAAGCGGCTGCAGAACAAGCAGCTCAAGAAGCAGCAAAATCAGGAAGAGGCCTCTCAGCAGGTCGCTGATTACAACTGTGTAAATAAGAAACGGGGAACCTGATTAGGCTCCCCGCTATTCTTTTGGAAAGGATCTTCTTCTATTAAGCTTCTTCTGCAACAACCTCGAAAGGTACTTCTGCAGAAATCTCCTTATGCAGCTTCACTTTTGCTACATAGTTACCAACAGCCTTCACATCAGCTACCTCGATGGCCTTACGGTCAATCTCGTAACCAAGCTTCTTGAGCTCATCAGCAATCTGGAGGCTATTCACTGAACCATAAATGGTACCAGTCTGGCTAACCTTCGTAGCTATTACCAATGAAACCTTATTCAGCTGCTCAGCAAGAGTAGCAGCGTCAGCTTTGATCTTCTCCAGCTTATGAGCACGCTGTCTCAGGTTCTCTGCCAATACTTTCTTTGCAGACTCAGTAGCGATGACAGCTTTACCTGTTGGGATAAGGTAGTTGCGGCCATAACCAGGTTTTACGTTAACGATATCGTCTTTGTAACCCAAATTGATTACGTCTTCTTTTAAAATAATTTGCATACTATCTCCTCCTCTTTAATTATTTCATCATATCTGTTACATAAGGAAGCAATGCCAAATGGCGTGCGCGCTTAACGGCCTGAGCAACTCGACGCTGGAACTTCAGAGAAGTACCGGTGATGCGACGTGGGAGAATCTTACCCTGCTCGTTGAGGAACTTCTTCAGGAACTCAGGATCTTTGTAATCGATGTACTTGATACCTGCCTTCTTGAAACGGCAATACTTTTTCTTCTTAACATCTACTGAAGGTGGTGTTAAATATCTGATTTCTGACTGTACTTGCTGTGCCATAATTAATCCTCCTTTTTACTTGATTTCAAATTTCTTCTCTTTTCAGCATACTCAGCAGCGAACTTGTCCTGACGGAAAGTCAAGAAACGGAGCACGCGCTCATCACGACGGAAGTTCAGTTCCAACTTAGCGATTAATGTAGGCTCTGCCTCAAACTCAATCAGCTGATAGAAACCCGTTGACTTCTTCTGGATAGGATAAGCCAACTTCTTGAGTCCCCAGCCTTCTTCATTCACAATCTTAGCACCTCCATCAGTGAGGATGCCCTTGAATTTTTCTACCGCTTCCTTCATCTGGTCATCAGACAAAACGGGAGTTAAAATGAAAACGGTTTCGTACTTGTTCATACTAACTTAAAATAAATTGAATTATAGTTTTAAAAAATGCGGTGCAAAGATAGACTTTTTATTTAGTTCTGCCAAACTTATCTTGTTTTATTTGCAAAAAACATCGTTTTAGATACTACTAAAAAATATTTTTGGGGGTCGGAACGCATTTTTTCGCCAAATTATTTCTTTCATTGAATAATTATAACTTTCTTTGTAAATGATTTAGCTACAAAGATTATAATAATAACAATTAAAGAATAAATTAAGATGAAACATTTAGGTGTAATACTGATTATCTTGGCAGCAATCGTGCTCGTTGCTTGCGAGTTTACTGGAAATGTAAACAACAATGTCATTCTGTTCAGTTCAGTGGGTGTTATGATCGTTGGTCTGATTCTGCACATTTGGCTGAATAAGAAATATGTTGACTGATTGTTTGCTGTTTTAAAAGACAAAGGAGGAATGACATCTGCCATTCCTCCTTCTTTTTTGCCTCACCTTTTTATACTTCTTTCTCAGGAGTTATGAGCTTATAGCCTTTACCATGGATATTGATGATCTCGATGGAGTCATCTTCTCTGAGATGCTTACGCAGTTTGGTGATATACACATCCATACTACGGGCATTGAAATAGTTGTCATCTATCCAAATGGTCTTCAACGCAAAGTCACGTTGCAAGATCTCATTAGCATGCGCACAGAGCAAGCTAAGCAGTTCGGACTCCTTAGTGGTGAGCTTGGTCTGCTTATCACCCAGAGAGAGGATCTGTTTCTGCGTATCGAAGGTGAACTTACCCAGTTTGTAAACACTGCTCTCCTTGTTTTTCTTACCACGTACACGACGGAGGATAGCTTCGATTCTGAAAGTCAGCTCTTCCATGCTGAAAGGTTTGGTGATATAGTCGTCTGCACCAATCTTGAAACCTTCCAGGATATCTTCCTTCAGCGTCTTAGCAGTGAGGAAAATAATAGGAATCTCCGTATTCACGGCACGAACTTCCTGTGCCAGAGTGAAGCCGTCTTTCTTAGGCATCATCACATCGAAGACACAGATGTCATACTTATTCTTCTGGAATGCCTTAAAACCAGCATCTCCGTCAGGATACAGCTCTGCAGCATAACCCTTAGCCTGCAAGTACTCTCTCAAAAGCATGCCAAGATTCTCATCATCTTCGCACAACAGGATACGTAATTTCTCTTCCATAATGCTATCGTTTTTAGTTAATAATATCTGAATCCTTCATCAGGGGCAATGAAATGATGAACTTGGTTCCTTCATTCAGTTCGCTTTCTGCCTTGATGGTTCCTTTATGGTCTGTTATAATCTTCTTCACATAAGCCAATCCTAAGCCGAATCCCTTCACGTCATGCACATTGCCTGTATGTACGCGATAGAACTTCTCGAAAATCTTCTTCAGGTCTTCCTTCTTGATGCCTATGCCATTATCCTGAATGGAGATCATCAATCTGTCGGCTTCATTCCAAGTACGTACATTCAAACGAAGGTCAACCTCTTGATTGCGATACTTCACGGCATTGTCCATCAGGTTGAATATCACATTCGTGATGTGCATTTCATCCACATAGATGAAAGGATTATCGGCATCAAGTTCGGTCTCTATCTGTCCGCCAAACTTCTCTACTTTCAGATGGAACGTATTCACTACCCCATAAATCAGTTCGTTGGCATCAACCTCCTTCTTCTTCAGCGTTGCCTTTTGCCTATCGAACATAGACATCTGGAGTACTTTCTCCACTTGGAACCTCAGGCGCTTGGTTTCATCGTTGATGATGCCAGAGACATGCTCGAACATCGCAGGCGACTTCGACACCGAAGGATCATTGAGCATCTGCGCTGCCAATGAGATGGTTGATATAGGTGTCTTGAACTCATGCGTCATATTGTTGATAAAGTCGTTCTTCATCTCTGTCAGTTTCTTCTGTCGGAAGATAATGTAGATGGTGAAGATAAAGGTCACCAGCAATACCACAGTGAAGATAACAGACGGAATCATGAAACTCACAGAGTCGAATATATAACTCGACTTACCTGGGAAATGCACCTGCAGCGTACTCATTCGGGCAGGAGGATCATTCAGGAACAACGGCTGAGAATAGGTACTCTTACTGCCTTCCACCGCATAGTCAGAACAACGGTAGATTTCCTTCCCGTCGGCATCCGTCACACGGAAATGATAGGTCAGGTTGATGCCATTATCCTGCAATCCCTGTTTCAGATACTGATCCAGATTGACATAATTCACACGTTCATCAAGCGGACGATCACTGGCATAGTAGATCATCTGCCATACCACCTCTTCCAACAAACCTTTCTGATAAAGGTATCTCGTCTTCAGCAAATCTGCCATTGTGCGGGAAGTCTGCGGAATGGTCCTTGCCCCATGATTTCTGGAGATAACCACCCCCGTAGGAAATTCCTGCTGAGGTTCAGAAAACTGCTTCAGTTCTATCCTTGAACCATCAGGTCCGGTGATAAAACGCTGCTGACTACCCTGCCTGCTTTGCGACCCCTCAGTATACATCTGCTTGTCAGAATTAGAGATATCTTCACGCAGCCAGCGCTCCACTTCCTCTGCCTCTACATCTTCAGACACACTCATCAGGGCACGTTTCACAGACTCGTCAAACTGCTCGTTGCGCATCTTGGCCATCTCCTCTATATAGCTGATCTGCAAATAGAGGAGGATGAGGAAAGATGCCCCCATCACTATACCCAATATCCAAATCGTTCTCTTCTTCATGCCTGAGTGTTAAATTACATCACAAAAATAACTAAAATAAATCTAACTTTTTTACTTTTACGTAAAAATTAACCAGAATACGGCGTTTTTTTGTTTTATTAGCATAAAGAAAGGCCGCTACCATAAGCTTGGCTTATCGCAGCGACCTTTCCAATGCATTTATGGAAAAAGATTATTCTTCCTGTTCTTTCTCTTCGAACTCCTTAATCAGCTTGTTCTGAACATCGGTTGGAACCAGCTCGTAGCTTGAGAACTTCATGCTGAAGGAAGCACGACCACCTGTCAGTGAGCTTAATGCCGTAGAGTAAGACGACATTTCCTTCAATGGCACCTTAGCCACCAACTTCTGGAATCCAGAATCGCTGTCCATACCCATGATGATGGCACGACGACCCTGCAAGTCACTCATCACATCACCCATATAGTCAGCAGGAACCAGAACTTCTACGTCATAAACAGGCTCCAAGATCTTAGGACCAGCATTGCGGAAGGCCTCGCTGAATGCGTTACGACCAGCCAGCATGAAGGAGATTTCATTAGAATCTACTGGGTGCATCTTACCATCATAGATGATCACGCGCACGTCACGAGCGTAAGAACCAGTCAGTGGGCCCTGCTCCATGCGCTGCATGATACCCTTCTGGATAGCAGGCATGAAACGTGCATCGATGGCACCACCTACCACAGCATTGATGAAGATAATCTTACCACCCCACTCCAATGGGAATTCATCCTTACCCTTCACGTTGATCTTGTATTCCTGACCACCGAAGCGATAAGTATCTGGATCTGGCATACCCTCAGTATAAGGTTCTACAATCAGGTGAACCTCACCAAACTGACCAGCACCACCAGACTGCTTCTTATGACGATAGTCGGCACGGGCAGCCTTTGTGATAGTCTCACGGTATGGGATACGAGGCTCATCATACTGGATCATCAGCTTCTCGTTGTTCTCCAAGCGCCACTTCAATGTACGGAGGTGGAACTCACCCTGACCGTTAACGATGGTCTGACGCAACTCCTTAGACTGGTCGATAATCCAAGTTGGATCTTCCTCATGCATACGGTTGAGGAGAGTCATCATCTTCTCCATTTCGGCCTCGTTCTGTGGACGGATAGCACGAGAATACTTAGAGTTAGGATACTTGATGAAGTCGAAGCGGTTGTCAGAATCCTTGGCATTCAGAGTATTGCCCAGATGTACATCCTTCAGCTTCACTGTACAACCTATATCACCTGCATGCATTTCATCAACATTGTCGCGGATAGAACCAGCGCAAACGAAGAGCTGTCCAATGCGCTCCTTAGAGCCACGGTCTGCATTAGTAAGGTCATCACCACCATGAACGATACCGCTCATCACCTTGAAATACTGCACCTCACCGATATGAGGCTCAACGGCTGTCTTGAAGAAGTAGAGAGATGTAGGAGCATTAGGATCTGCCTTCACTTCCACGCCCTGGGTGTTAGCCACTGCAGGCATTTCGTCAACTGCAGGAACCACATCACCCAAGAACTCCATCAGGCGATGTACGCCCATATCCTTACCTGCGCATACGCAGCAAACAGGGAACATGCCACGAGCAACCAAACCCTTGCGGATACCCAGAACGGTCTCTTCCTCGCTCAGTTCCATAGTGTCGAAGAATTTCTCCATCAGAGCATCGTCATGCTCAGCA
The DNA here is from genome assembly GCA_937891085.1 of uncultured Prevotellaceae bacterium. Lineage (GTDB taxonomy): Bacteria > Bacteroidota > Bacteroidia > Bacteroidales > Bacteroidaceae > Bacteroides. The sequence goes on from CALAEY010000131.1 coordinate 51,464, forward strand.
GCAGCCTCCACCAATGCATTGTGCAGGTCTTCTGCCTTACTCATCTCGCTGGCAGGGATGTCCTCGATAGTAGGAGCACCACCCTCGTCGGCCCAAGAGTATTTCTTCATCTTAATCAAGTCGATCATTGCATTGTAGCCAGCACCTACATTCAGAGGATACTGCACAGGAACTACCTTAGAACCATAGATAATGCGGAGCTGCTCCAGCACCTGATCGAAATCGCAGTTTTCGCTGTCGAGTTTGTTCACAACGAATATAACAGGCTTCTTCAAGCTATCAGTAAGACGGAACTGGTTCTGAGTACCAACTTCAGGACCCTGAGGACCGTTGATCAGCAGGATAGTAGTGTCTGTCACGTTCATAGCCGTCACAGCTGCGCCTACGAAGTCATCACTACCCGGGCAGTCAATGATGTTCAGTTTCTTACCATTGTATTCTACATGGAATACTGTAGAAAATACAGAGTATCCGTATTCCTGCTCTACAGGGAAATAATCGCTGACTGTATTCTTGGCAAGCACCTTGCCACGACGTCTGATGATACCACTCTCATAGAGCAGCGCCTCTGTGAGAGTGGTTTTACCCGCGCCCGAGTTACCAAGGAGCGCAATGTTTTTGATCTCGTTTGTCTTATAAACTTTCATGATCTTATATTGATTTAAAGTGATTATTCACGTGTATTTCTACACTCTTTTTAATTTAAACGTCCGAAGTTAGAAATTATATATTATAAATGCAACATCTTGGGCGTTTTTTCTTAAAAATATAGTCATATAAAGGGCGTTTACCCACCTTATTGGCATGATAAACGCCCCTTTTTTATCACATTCCTTCATACTGAGGATGATTCAGCGGACTGATGATGAACGTGAATTCATAGTCCTGATAAGGCAGGCGATACTGCTCCAATGGCAGGGTGCCCCAACTGGTGATGCATCCCAGTCCCATCTGCACTTTGTCTATCAGCAGGTTGGTCAAGTCGGCCTCTTCCACTTCCTGTGAGTGCATCTGGTGTTTAGCCACACCCTCATCCAGCGATTCGATGGTATAGTGGAGGGCTGAAGCAGAGAATGGTTCTTCTGCCACCACCTCGATACCACGTCCAGTGGCATCTGTCATGTGCCACCAGCGGATGTCAGTCTTCGTACCTGTCTCCTGCGGACGGATGTAAGGATAGAACTGCTCGCTTACCGTCTGGTTGTAGATACCGATGAGGGCATTGTCCTTACGATCTATGTAGTTCTCCACAGGACCACGTCCCCAGTACTCGATGTTCTCAAAGCTACGAGGCATAGGCAGCTGCATACCGAAGCGGAAGAAGTCAGATACCGTAGCCTCCTTGTCGGCAGTGAGTTTCTGCGTCACCTTCACAGCGCCCACATTATTTATAATATAGGTGAGGTTCAGCTTAGCCTGCAAGTCAGGCATATCGTAGGCGGCCTCCACTACAACCAAACCATCATCGTCAATGTCTTGCTCAAGTGAGGTCAGTTTCAGGATTGGATTCTTCCAAGCCGCATAGCGTGTCTGCAGACGAGCGCCAAAGTCATTGTCTGTAGGTGCGCGCCAGAAGTTAGGTGTCAGAGACTCGCCTTCTTTCAGAATGTCTTGGCCGTTAAGGGCATATTTCACCAAGAAGCCAGTTGCACGACTGAATTCCATGCGGAAGTCATCGTTTTCTACGATGAGGAAGTGACGATCGTTATCCCACACCTTTGGTGTTTGCACCTCTACGTTCATCGGTTCTACGTTGAAGAAGTCCATAGACACACCCTGGAAAGGATTCATCACCAATTGGTCCTTAGCCACCTCAAAGTGGGCAGGAAGCAGGCCTTCGGCATTCTTCAGTTTATAGGATACGTTCAGCAGCCATTCGCAATGCTGGCAGTGTCCGCCAATTGGCAAAGTCAGCTCCACCGTTTGCTGAGGGCCTACGTTCAGGTCTTCCACCCTACCGCTGCGCTGAGGTTCGCCATTGTGCATCACCGTCCACTCCAGATAGTAGGCAGAGAGGTCGCGGAAGAAGTTCTCGTTATAGATACTCACGATACCCTTATCCAGATCTACGGCCTTCGTCCAGATGTTCTGGTAGTAGTAGCCCACCTCATACATGTGAGGATTAGGCACGCGGTCAGGACTGATCAAGCCATTGTCGCAGAAGTTCTGGTCGCTGGCATCATACTTGTTGAAGTCGCCACCATAGGCATAGATCATCTTACCGTTCTTACCCGTCCAGCGGATGGACTGATCCACGAAGTCCCAAATGAAACCGCCTTGATACTTCGGATACTTGCGGATAACCTCCCAATACTCCTTGAAGCCACCTTCGGAGTTACCCATCGCATGGGCGTACTCGCACTGAATCAGCGGCTTGTTCTTTGAGCTGTCTTCGCTATATTTCACAGCACCGTCAGGACTGAGGTACATAGGGCAGTAGATGTCTGAAAGACCCTCATAACCAGCACGTTCGTACTGCACAGGGCGACTTGGGTCTTCTGCCTTTGTCCACTTATAGGTCTCCTCGAAGTTCTCTCCATAGCCAGCCTCATTGCCAAGCGACCAGAAGATGATGCTGGGGTGATTGAAGTTGCGCTGCACATTGCGCTGATCACGCTCCATGTGTGCTTTCTTGAAATCGGCACGTTTCGCCAAAGTAGCCTCGCCATAGCCCATTCCGTGGCTCTCGATGTTGGCTTCAGCTACCATATAGATGCCATACTGGTCGCACAAATCATACCAATAACTATCGTCAGGATAGTGGCACGTACGCACAGCATTGAGGTTGAACTGCTTCATGATCTGAATATCCTGCAGCATGCGCTCCTTAGACACCACATAGCCACCATCTGGATCCAATTCGTGACGATCGGCACCCTTGAAGAGCACTGGCTGTCCGTTTACCAATACCTGCGCATCCTTGATCTCTATCTTGCGGAAGCCCACCTTGATAGGAATCACCTCCAGCACCTTAGTGCCTTGCATCAGTTTTGCACGCAGTGTATATAAATAAGGTGTCTCAGCCGTCCACTTGCTTGGGTTGCTCACTGCCAACTTCACATGCTGTGATGCCGCAGCTTTCACGGTCTGATTGACTACCACCTCGCCACGGGCATTGAGCAGTTCCAGAGCGATGTTTCCACTACCTACAGCCTCTACCTTCACGTCTAGAGTACCGTCTTTATACTGAGCATCGAGGTCTGGAGTCACACGCAAGTCACTGATATGCGTCTTGTTGCGGGCATAGAGGTAACAGTCGCGTCCCACACCGCAGAAGCGGAAGAAGTCCTGATCTTCCAGATAAGTACCATCGCACCAGCGGAAAACTTGGAAAGCAATCAGGTTCTTCTGACCAGCCTTCAGGTATGGAGTCAAGTCGAACTCAGCTTCCAACTTGCTGTCTTCGCTATAGCCCACGAAGCGGCCGTTTACCCACAGATAGATATTGCTAGTCACAGAGCCGAAGTGCGCGATGATCTGCTTGCCGTTCCATGAAGCTGGCACGGTGATCTCCTTGCGGTAAGAACCCACATGATTATTCTTCACAGGAATCTCTGGCGGATTGCTCTTAAACTGATTCATCCAGGCATAGCCCATGTTCACGTAGAGCGGATCGCCATAGCCGTTGAGCTCCCAAACGCCAGGAACAGGCATCTTGCCCCAACTGCCATCGTTATATCCCACTTGATAGAAGTCCGTTGGCCGTTGGTCAGCATCCTCCACCCAATGGAACTTCCATGTGCCGTTCAGCGTCATGAAGTTGGAACTCTCCTTCATGTCGCCACGACCGGCCCTCATCTCATCTTCGTATGCGAAAAAGTGAGTATGCATCGGCAGTCTGTTCACCGCATTGACCTGCGGATCCTGCCATTCATTTTTCTGAGCGTTAAGCGTCAAGCACAGTGCGCTCAAACAAAGGGTTAGAAACGTCTTTTTCATAGTAGCAAAACAATTATTGCTGCAAAGATAGAATTTTCTTTGTAAAATCTAGCAGATATGCCTGTTTTTTCATTGCCAGACCCCTATATAAAAAGGTAGTGCCAAAGAGAAATACAAAGTTAGATACCTTCTTCTTTGGTTTCAGTCACTCGCATGACGATGGTCAGTCACCGTTATGACTGAGCTCGTTCATGCTTGGGATTTAGCTCAGTCATCGGAGTGACTGAGCGGAAGGGATAGTTAGACGGGAGTGGAAGATGGCTAAACTTTGGGAAAACCCACGGGCATACGTCAAAAAAGACCTCACACTTCACGCCTTAACACTATGTCACTGATTTTCTGTGTGTTATCCTGTGAATTCTCGTTCTGAGACTTCACAAGACTTCACGCAGGCTTCACGCTCCTATTCAGGCGGCTTTCTTAGGAATCAGTTGATACATCTGTCCTTTTCTGCCATGCCGCGAAGAGCATCCCATGAAGGAAGATGCTCCAAATAATCAATGATAGGGTCAAAGTCTGGAATGGCATCAGAGCCGATGAATTCTTCGATGTTTATTCGAGGAGATTTGCCCCCAATTCCTTCCAGCTTTGCCTTTCGTACAATGGAATTGAGGGCTTCCGCCGTCAATATGCTCCATCGGGTTTGTTCATCACCATCGCTTACCTTACTCCATTCGGTTTTCCCGCTGAGCAAGTTTCTGCGAAACTCGTAATTCTCCTTAAGGAAGGTCTCTATTTCTAAGACAGCTTCCCGCATTTGATCAATGTTCTCCATAATCACAAAATTAATAAAGGTTTTAAAATCATGCTTTTTCTTGTTATCGAAGCGTGAAGTCCGCGTGAAGTCTCGTGAAGTCTCAAGGGAGTAAACTGTACCACAAACACATGTATTTCAACCACTTACGGACCAACCGTGAAGTGTGAAGTCTATTTTTTAATTCGCCTCACGTTTTTCACGCCACTTCTGCTTCGATTTCAGAAACACCGCAAAGTTAACACACAAGATAGGCTGTTTTGCGGTTTCCCCTGTGCCCCAGCATGCCACTTGGCGGGGTACAGGGAAAAATTAACGAAAGAGAGGGAAAAGGGGAGGGAAAGAAGGAACTCCTCAAACTGACGTTTTAAGCGTAAACATTCGTAGGCATCCACAATTTGAAATTACTAAAACTGCATAACACGGGTAAAACAAATAAGTACACAGAAACAGCAACTATATGCTCCACTTGAAGTTGTAGTTGCTGTTACTATAGTATATAGGTATTACTACCTGTAGTTTATCTAATTCTTCCTATTCTTTTATTATTCATGATTTTTCTTGATTAATCTGTTGTACCACCACCAGCATTACCAGAACCATGTTTAAGATGAATTGCCACATTACTATTATTGTAAACACTTAATGTTTGCGTATATTGAGTCTCATTTACACATTTTAGTAATAAGAAGGATAATAAGGATGGATACGATCAGCATAGTCTAGCCACGCTACTTTATAAAGATCAACAGAAGATACTGGGACATAAATAGGACAATCGCCAGTGTCTTCAAAGGCAGCCGTTCCTAATAATGGAGGTGCTGATGCCAAGCAAATAACTTTGTTCAGCTTTAGACAGCCAGAGAATGCATTATTACCTATAGATGTAATATTTTCAGGGATAGTAATGCTTGTTAAGCCATATTCAAAAGCAGTGTCTCCACCAGACCAATAGGCATGACCTTTTACATAGCAGCCAGCAAAAGCATTATCTCCTATGGAAACCAAACTTTTGGGAAGATATATATAATTTAATGCATAACATCCTTCAAAAGCCTGATTACCAATAGTTCTCACTCCTTCAGGTAAGATTATACTGGTTAAACCTGAACAATTACTAAATGCGTAATCACTTATAGTGGTAATATTTGTGAAGAACTGGAACTCATCAAATGTTGTTCCTTGACCAGTCCTAGTATTAACCGTCGGTATGTAATTTCTAAAACCGTTTGAACTCCACATATAAAAATCGTTATCGGTAACTCTCGAAAACTCATAATAACTTAATTCACCATCCCCATCATTATCAAAATACAAACACAATTCTTTAATCTGTTCATTTGCAAAATCAATGATATCTGGAAGGGCAACAATTCTTTCTGCATAATCAGTCCATTTGCTTTTATAACTATCAACAGAAGATGCAGGCACATAGATCGGACAATCGTTAGTATTTTCAAACATATCTACACTATCATAATCGAGGGGCGCTAGAGCGTAACAAATAATACTATCTAAATTTGAGCAATTCTCAAAAGCATTCGAACCTAAAAATTTAATACCTGCTGACAATTTTATAGAAGTAAGATTTTTACAGCCTTGAAAGGCACTTTCTCCGATAGAACTAACTCCACTTGGGATAGAAATCGTCGTTAGATTTGGGCAGTCCTTAAAAGCATTGTCTCCTATTGAAGTAAGCCCTAAAGGTAACTCAACGTCTGACAAACTTGTACAGCGTTCAAATGTACGGCTATCTATTTTAGTAACACCATCTGGTATCTTGATACTAATTAAACTACTGTCATACCAAAATGCACTTCCTATCTCAATTACACCACTTGGTATATTAATGTTTGTAAGATTAGGACATTGATCAAAACCATTCAGGATACGCAAACTCTCGGGAAGTGTAACACTTGTCAGACTTCTACAACCTGCAAATGCCTGATTCCTAATTTCTATTAATCCTTCAGGAAGGGTAATTTCAGTTAGTGAGGAACAACCATAAAATGCATGGTCGTCTATTATAGTTACCCTACTAGGTATTGTGATACTCGCTAGACTTTCACAGCCATCGAATGCAAAATAACCGATGGAAGTCACAGATTTAGGAAGCATAATACTAGACATATTTGAGCAATATGAGAAAGCATTGTTCGCTATTGACTTAACACTTGTAAAATATTGGAACTCTTCAAAAGAAGAAATAGGAGAAGGTTCTTGATACCTTCCTTGAAATACAGAGCCAATATCCGTAACAGCTGCTGCTTCGGCATAGTTTAATTCTCCATCTCCATTGGCATCCCAGTTTTCCACACAAATACGTTTAACCTCAGTATCAGCAAAGTCTATATTACCGACCAAAGACAGAGAACCAGTAAACTTATATGGTTTACCTGCTTCTAAATATTTAGGAGTCAATTCTGTAGAGTAATAATTATCACTTACGAGTGAAATAGTCAGCTTACCTACCGTAAGATTAATAGGCGCACACATGAAATAGGCCTTCAGGGTATCTCCCACCGCGAGAGTTACATCTTTCAAACCAAGAGTATAGGTTGAACAGGATGCCTTAGCGTTCACTTGTGGCTCCGCACTTGAGATATTTAGCTCGGCAGTAGTAACAAACTCAGTTGATGAGGATGTAAGAGTGGCAGAAGTATAGGTGCCCGCATCAGGAACGACTAATTCTAACATCACAATACATCCCAAACGCTGCATGTCTAGATTAAGATAGCCTGATGCGTTAGGGCTGATCTGCCCGGCGGCCAGGAAGTCGTAGGCACCCAGATGATCTGCATTATTATTGCCAGTCTGAACTTGCCCCGTGTAATCTAATAAGATGGTTTCATTGTCACGGAAGATATTCCACTTATTATACGGGAAATAAGCTGCATAGCTTCGGCCTGCTTTCAAACCCCAGTCACCACCATCGAAAGTAGCCACATTGGTCTCTACCCCACCATTGATTGGGAAACTCACCTGATCACCATTAGCAGGGAAGATACCTATAGTATCACCCTCTGCCCAGTAGGCTTTCACTCCTGAGGCATCCATCACAAACTGAGTGCGGGTCTCTGCCCCAGATTCATCCTCAATCTCGGGCAAGGTCACTGTAATCTCCTTGAGAGTGGCATTCCCACCAACTCCCACAAAGCCCTCTTCATCAAACGTGTCATTCGTGCAAGCTGCCATGCCTGCACAGAGTGACAAGAGTACTAAGTTATTAAATATCTTCATAACCTTTCTGCTTTTATCTTTCTGATTTTATTAATGCCAATTACCTGGATTAGGATTCGTAACTTCACCATCCCCACTTACAGCAACGACTCCTTGTAATTCCATCTCAATGATTTTTACTAAGGGTCGTTCATAATCCTTTTTTATATCCATGGCCTTTATTCTCTATTGTTTTAATTCCAAACACCTGGATCTGGAACCACCACACTTCCATCGTCATTACTCTTAGGAACGACTTTTACAGCCAAGTTACCAGCAAAAATGCCCCATTTGCAGCTACTCTTCACTGGGATGTAAATGACGTAGCCTTCAGTTACAGGTGTACCTGAATAATTGTTATAAGTCAGCGTCTGAGTACTCTGATTATAGGAGACCTGAACATTCGAAGGCAATGGCCCGTTTGAGATGCCATCTGTTGGCACTAAGTTTCCATTATCGTCCAATTTCAGGTTAGTAGTGATATTCTGGACATCAAACTCCACTGCCCCCACTTCATAGAAGTTGCCAAGATTAAGAGCCAAATCATAGTAATCAGCTGGATACATTTTGTCAGAACCAAACAATTCTTGTCTCAAAAGTTCCTTTACTTCATCTGGAGATTTTGGGCAAATCACTGGATAACAAACATTGTTTGCATCTCTGTTCCACGAGCTATAAAGACTTGCACTGGAAACAATAATGCTACTACTCTCGTCAACCGAATCTATAAAATCATAAGCTATTAAATCTGGACCTGTGAGGGGTCTTGTAATTGATGCATTGAAACTTCTAACTAAGACACTTGTATAACTATTACCACAGGCATCTGCTACCAATTTAACAGGAACTGATTTACCAACAAGTGCCTTGGCTGCTTCAGTTGGCTGGTCGTCTGACCATGGTGCATGAGAAGGATTAGCTTCTTCAAGCTTGATGTTATAGGTCAGTTCCTCAGAATTCAACGCGTTCGGCTCGCAATTCACAATAGTTGCCGCTTTCTGGTTAAAGCTTGTATTGTCTGTCTTCGAGGCACTGATCCACAGCTCTGGCTCCTTGCCATCATTATTCACCACGTATGCATAGCCTTTCTTATGTGTACCAGCAGTGCTATCATAATAATAATAGGTATGATCTCCATCGTTTAGCTTACTTTCATCGAAAGAGAAACGCACACCCTCCTTATCATAGGATGCATAAGTCTGCCCAATGCCAGCTCTTCTCTCACCTTGACTCACATTATTAACCCATGTGTTCAGTGCTTCGACTCCATAATCCGCCGCATAATAATACTTCTTATTACTTTGGCCTCCTGTGAAATAAAGAATACCGTCTGCACCAGTTACGGGTTTATTACCAAGATCATCTTGAAACCCTGCCAGAAGGTCTGAATAAATATTAAGAGTTCTTTCATTAGCATTTATTTCTGTTGTATCAAAACTATCTGGCGAGACTTTAAAAACGGTCCACTTTGGGGTGCTCTCTTCCCAGTAGAGACTATTGAATCCCCAAAGAGAAAAAATTGGTTTGCTAATAGTTTTGGTAAAGGTAATGTCAAGTGTATTACCATTTTTTCCTGTCCATGTGATAGAATTAGAGAAGGACATATCGCTCCAAATGGGATATTTCTGCAGAATTTCTGTTTCTGGCAGAGTCCATTTGATAGCATAAACGGGTTCTCCACCCACATTGTCATTAACCAATTCTATAGAGCCAAAGTCGTTTTCATCATTTGTAGCATCAAAGTTTGAATCAGTGTAAAACTCGTGGAACTGCTGCATTGTCATGCCACCAACCTTTGCATTATCATAGATTAAAGAAGACATCTTTTCTGCATCAAGGGTCATTACGAAATCACCACTCTTGTAGAACTCATCCTCATAAGCCACGGACAACGTACTGGCTAATTGAGTATAGTCTTCTACAGGGTCGTCATCATCAAATCCTGGGATTTCACCTCCACCATCGCCTTCACCATAATATGTTAACGTCGCATTGAACTTGCGGATGGCATTAGCCTTGAAGACTTGTTCCGTCACTGCCGTCAGCGTACCCTTGTAGATGCTTCCATCGTCACGCTTCATGTAAATGGTCAGTGTCTTCCCTGTCATGTCCACGGGAGCTGCCATGAGGAAAAGCCTTACATGCTGGTCAGCAGTGGTCGTCTTGAAGTTCTTTAGGCTGAGTGACAGGTGATCTGACTTCAGGTCGTCTGTAGTGATGGGGTCATCGCCAGAGATGTCCAACAATTGCCTTGCAATGAAAGAATCATCTTCCGTAACGATGGAGACATCCGTATAGGTTCCTGGGGCTGGCAGCGTGACATACAAGCGTACCACGCACACCTTCCTGACAAGGCTAATCTGAAGATAGTCACCCTGAGGATGAGAGGCACTTGCCGCCAGAAAGTCATACTTGCCGATGTGCGCAGGGTTGTCAAGCCCGTCCTGAACCTGCCCCTGATAGTCGAGTACAATGGTCTGGTTCGTGCGGAAATAGTTGGCCTTGCTGAAGGGGAAATAGGCAGCATAGGCATACTTGTCCTTCAAGCCCCAACCGCCACCATCGAAAGTGAAAGTGGTGCCACTGCCTGTCATGGGGAAGCTCACCTGGTCTCCCTTGGTGGGGAAGATGCCCAGCGTGTCGTCCTTGGCAAGGGCCATGGAAAGGCCATCACTGCTTGTCAATGAAAACTCAGTACGGGTAGACGCATCTGCCTCCAGTTCTGGAATGGTCACTACAACTTTTTCTATAGTCTTTCCACCATCCTGCCCTATCCCATCAAAATATTCGGATGTGCACGAAGTCAGCAAAGTCAGAAGTATTGATGTGAAAAAATGCTTATTTATTGATTTCATAAGTCTCAGATAGATTTTAAAGTTAACAAAATGAGAATATTACTCTTTGTAGAGCAATATTCTCAAATCGAAGTTTTTATTCTCCAAGTTCAGGCAGGTTACCACCGCCATCAACAGTAGGATCCATGATGGCACTTTGAACTTCCATTTCCACAATTGTAAACTGTGGCATTTCATACTTTTCACGTAATTCCATTTCTTACTAAAAATTGTGCTAACTGTTTCCCAGAAGTAAGCGGTATATAATAAAGAAAGGTGTGGGAACTATATCTTCGTTTAATCCTGTATTCAGGTCTTCGCATTACCTATAGCACGGATAAAAACAATAGCCCACACCGAATTGATAATATCGAAGACCTTGCACTCAGAACGTGCAAGTGGATATATCAAAGGGTGCGGTGCTACTGCCATCCTCTCCGTGCTAAATCAAAGTTGCGAAGTTTGAATACAAGAGAAAATGTCAATAACACCTTTATCGTAACATGTCCTTCCAGAGAGTTAACGCCAAAACATACTGGAATTGCCACAAAGATAAGAATTGTTTTCTAATTGTTAAGTCATCTGACCTGTTTTTTTCTTTTGATAAATAAATTTCCTTATCTGTCCTCCAACTTTCATAATTAAAGAAGCTGTGACTTGACGATATTACGTTTCGACTGGCACGACATTACGTTTCGATTGGCTCGATATTACGTTTCATCATAACAGGTATTACTTCCCCATGTTTTAAAACCTATACACAGAAAAAGACAATCTCAGCGACTCTCTTATCCTTATTTTTACTATCTTCGCAAAAAAGAAACGCATGGCAGGCATATACATACATATTCCGTTCTGCAAGAAGCGATGTATCTACTGCGACTTCTATTCTACTACGCTGCTGAAGTATCGAGGGGCGTATATGGGGACTCTGTGCCGTGAACTCAGGCAGCGGAAGGACTATCTGAAGGGGGAAGCTGTGCGAACGGTGTATCTGGGAGGAGGCACGCCATCGCTGCTGCAACGGGCAGAATTAGAGCAACTTTTCGGAGAGATAGGCAGGGTGTATGGCTTGGGGGCTTGTGAGGAAATCACCTTGGAAGCCAATCCCGATGACCTGACGGAGCATTACGTGCAGATGCTCACCACCCTACCCATCAATCGCCTGAGCATCGGCATTCAGACTTTCGAT